>DATFZT010000195.1:0-4869 GCA_035314185.1 Terriglobales bacterium | reverse complement strand
CCTAGCGGGAGTTTACAAGATATCCGGACAATGCCGGGCAAGCTCTTGCTTGGGAATGAGTTACGGGTGGAAGGCTGTATGACCTAAGCGGTGGTGGGAGCGTAGCGATGCAGTTCCAGCAGGGCGAACAAGCGTTGTTGGAGAGGGCTTCTGCGGGTAAGACAGCTGGCGGTGGGATTCTGATGTTGTCCTTGGCGGCGTGGATAGATGACCAGAGTTTCGCGGATGCCGGCCAGTTGTTGCAGCAGGGAGTTGAGGCTGAGAGATTCACCTTGGCGTGCCAGTTCGCGCTGCAGTAATGAGGTCAGCAGCAGCGCCAGCACACAGTAGAAAGCATGCACTTGGATCTTGGAGTCGGTCCAGTGCAACAGGGGACTCCAGCGCAGGAAATGGGGATCCTTCATCTGCTTGAAGGCATCTTCGATGTGGTACTGGGAACGATAGGCGAGCACAATCTGCTCCTCGGTCCAGTCGGCATGGTCGGAAAACAGGATGGTTTTGCCGAACTGGAGGCGGGTGAGGCGGTCCAGGGCAGCGGCATCGGTGTGAAAGGTTAGTTCCAATCCGTTGGGTACAGAGTGAACTTCCGCCTTTAAAATCTTCCCCACAAACTGAGCCGAACAGAAGGATCGGATTTGGCGCTGGACCGATTCCAAGGTGGGAGCCTTGCCGCCCTTCACGCTACCTTCACGGCGGTGTTGTAAATGGATTTGGAGCTGGCGCAGTTTGTAGCGGGCCTTCGTCAGATGGAAGTTCAGGCCCTGCAGTTGCCCCGCGAGCAGATTGGGATTAAAGGTCACGACGATGGTGCGGGTAGCGCCGAAGACCTTCTTCTGGGTGCGATAAACCTCCACCTGCTCCAGTCCGGAATGGGTGAGAGGGTGGAAGCGGCGGCGGAGAATGGCCAGCAGATCGGCGTGCTGAGAAGGCACCAGGGAGCCGACGAAGTGAAAGGGCGTAGCCTGCAACTGCTGGAAGCCAGCTGCGCTGTTATTGCCTTTGTCGAAGATCAGGGTGATGTGTTCGCAGGCCTGCGCTAGTTGGCGATAGTGAGTGGCCAGTTCGGCGACCACCGAGCGAAACTCGGTGCTGTCGTTGACGTTGCCAGCATAGACCTGATGAAACAAAGGGATATGGAAATCGGCGCTGACTAACAGTCCCAGACTGACTTGGCGCAAGTCTCCCCGTTTCTGCTTGTTGCGGCCGCGTTGGGGCAGCTCCGCCGGGGTGTTGGTATTGATATAGGTAAAGAAGTTGGTGCCGTCGTAGACGAGGGCACGCAGATCCAGTTGAAAGCGTTGGACCAGACGCTGGGCCATTTGCTTTTCGAACTCCAGGATGTGCTCGGAGTCGACCAGGTCCATGTGGTTCCAGAAGTGTTGCGAAGACAGCCAGGCAGGATCGGCGGGGAGCAATCGGGTCAAGGCGGTTTGCTGGTACCAGTCGGCGAACTGCAGTTTGCTGGTGGGAGCCACGGCGCGGTTGATGGCGGCCAGCAACAGATACTGGCCGACGGAGAGCCCTTGGTGACGTTTGCGAGGGAGGATGGAGTTCAGCAGCGGCACCAGCTCTAAACGCTGGGCGATATCGAACAGGGCGGCGACATCGGCGAAGGCAGCAACCTCGGTTTCGAGAGGCTGAGGAGGTTGGCGGGAGGCTTCGGTGGCGGCGACGAGGTCCTCGATTTTGCCGAGGTAGACTTGCCGCACGATCTTGGGTTTGCCGTCGACACGCTGGCAGTAGCGGGCATAGTAGTAGGTATTGCCGTCGATGATTTTGGGGGTCAAGCTCGGCATGCCTAGGTCATACAGTTTGCCTAGTAATGAAGTCAAGCAAGAAATACAGGCGGGCCCAATTTGTAGGGTTAGTGAATCATTATGTGCAATATATATGGAGTTATAACGACTCGGCACAAGGAGCGAGTGGGACTCGATCGGCTCGCGGCCAGCACAACAATATCTAGGTCATACACAATGCAAGACAAGCAGAGCTCTGGGTCGCGGGTCGCAGTGAACAGCTAAGCCCAAATCATTCAATGACATGTGCCAAGCCAGACTACGCAGGCGAAAGGCTCCCGACCTAAAAGTTGGCTATAACTTGTAAACTCCCGCTAGAAGGGCATCTTGGAATAAGTCGTTGTTTTTACTGCCCCGCCATTCTCACGTTATGCGGTAAACCCACAGAAATGTGGGTGAACGTTTGAAATGAAACTGGCGTTCGTTTAGGTGAAACTGGAGACCCCATGAGGTGAAACTGAGGACGCCATGAAGTGAAACTGAGGACGCCATGAAGTGAAACCGGGGTCAGAGGAAAATGCGTCCGGATGCGCCCGCAGATGCCGACGCATCCGAAACGAAGCTTGACATCGAATCGGGTGCTCGCGGGAGTGATCCCGCAAGACTACACCGCACAACGGCGACTGCCGCTTAAGGTAATGAATCTCCGTAGCAGGTTCCGGTTGATTTTCATTCCCGGATGTTCTCTCCTGGCTCCACACGATAATTACTCCCATTGCCTCAAAGTATCTTGGAGGAGGAGCATCAATTCAAGTTCTAAACTCCTCCACCACGCAACTGCGGGGGGTAGGCAGGTAACTTCCCACAAGCAGACTTCGGGATAATCTTCGGGGGTTAGCTTCCCTAACGGGCGCGCCGCAGTTACGACTTCGGGGTCTTGGCCTTGGGGAACGCCCACGTCCACGAGCCACCGAACACGATCGTGCGTCCTTGCACGCGAGCCAGGGCCCGGTACTCGTCGTAGCCCTTGAAGAAGAAAAGCAGATTCTTCGCTGGAAGAATGTAATTGACCTGACCGCCGACCCCATGCACCGAGTAAAACGGAGTAAGCCGCGCGGGCAGCGGAACCCCAGCAACCAAAACTGTGCCGCCGTTAGCCGTCACTTGAAACTGGTCGTAGCCGACTACGCCCAGTTGCAGCAACTGGCTCATGTCCTTCTTCAAGGGAAGAACTTGCCCCAATCCCCACTCGTCGGTGAAGGCTTGACCAGGCGTTTCGTTGGTGCCTTCCTTCTTTCCATGAATTTCCCAGGCGGTCGTCAAGTTTGCGGTGGTCGCCTGGTTCTTGGTGATGTAAAACGTGGTGCCACTGGTTATGAAGTTCCCCCAATACCCGGAGCCCACGTTGTTGCTTGCACCGGCTGTGTATCGGCCGGTGGGAGCGACGAAAGCGTATCCGGCGTTGAAGTCCACTCGCTTCCCGAAGTGCCAGCCTAGATTTAAGGGCTGGACATAGGTGTCGGCAAACCCCGAGCCGCCTGCCGCGCCGCCGAGGTTCGTCCCAGTGATGTCAGCAACAACGGAACCGCTCGCCCAGTTCAAATCGATGTAGGGCATGAAATACCCACCGAGGATCTTGTGCGCAGGGACGTAGTAGATGATGTTCTCATCGACCCAAACGGAATAGGTCCCAGTCACTCCCTGAACCGGATTTCCATTGGAATTATTCAGTTGGCTGGCGGAGTAGCTGAGCGGCATGTTGGCATAGGTAATGCCGGGGCTCGGAATCGAGCCGGCATTCAGTCCGAACTGTCCCGGCTGCCACTGTCCTTTTTGTTGAGCCGACGAAGCTGCACTCCAAGCCAGAAGCATCCAGATTACAAGTATCAGCCCGATCTTGCAGTGAACCAACGATGGCCTTGAACCAGCAGGCTCGATTTCGTGGTTCATTTCTTATAGCCCTTGAAGTCCTCGCCGGGCTTGATGTTGGGGTATTCCTTTACGCTGCGTTCATATTCTCCGATGATCTTGAAATCCGGCGCCAGCATCCAACCGTTGGTCAGGTCTGTGTAAAACAGGTTGTTGTCCTCGTGCGGGTCGCTGCTCAGGTCGTAGAACATGGGGAATTGCGGCTTGATGTACGGATTCTGGATGGCGGGAGTCAGGGTATTGTCCGTGTAGCGGAAGACGGTCTTGTATATCTTCCACTTGATTGACATCAGCTCGCCGTCTGCGCCGAAGAACATGTAGCTGTCGCGGCCGGTGGTATCGCTCTTGCCCAGCATGAAGGCCGAGGCATCGACGCCGTCGATCGGTCGATCTTTTGGCACGAGTTTCGATGCACCCACCATCGCAGCCAGCGTGGGCAGCCAGTCCACATCGGCGAGTGTCTCTTGAGTGACGACGCCAGCAGGTATGTTGCCCGGCCAGCGAATCATGGCGGGAACCCTCATGCTTCCCTCGAACGGCGTATTAAAGAAATCACCGCGCCAAGGCCCATTGGTACTTCCCCCGAGTTGTGGAATTGCTCCGCCGCCGCCGTTGTCGCTGCTGAGGATGACAATCGTGTTGTCCTCGATGCCCGCTGCCTTGATCGCGTCTAGAACTTGGCCAACGCGGTAGTCCATCTCGGAGATGACATCCGCGTACACCCCGCCGCGCTTGTCGGACTTACCGGCGAAGTCTGGGTTGGCCATAATCGGCGGATGCACCTCGGAATAGCCCACGTAAACGAAGAAGGGCTTCTTGGCCGCGGCGTTCCGCTTGATGTACTCGACAGTCTTCGGCACGATGTATTTCTCGTCCACAATGGGCCGCACCTTCAGGTCAAGCGGCATCACCGGCTTGGACTCCTCGCCCTTCTTTCCCTCCCAAATCATGGGAACAGGTACGCCACTCTCCTTGAATAGTGGCCACGCCGTATAGCCCGCCTCGTCCCAGCTGTCCTCTATGCCCCACCACTCGTCGTAGCCTTGGTTGTTGGGCAGCCGGCCTTGGACGTTACCCAAGTGCCACTTCCCGTACAACGCGGTGGCATAGCCAGCGTCTGAGAACAGTTTGGCGATGGTGTATTCCCAAGGCGACATCCCTGAGGCGCCTTGCCCAGGAAAGGGAACGCGGTAGGTTCCCGAGC
>DATFZT010000194.1:0-19845 GCA_035314185.1 Terriglobales bacterium | reverse complement strand
ATCTGCCTGCACTATCCTCCGAGTTCCAGCGCATACTTCAACACAAAAGGAACACAGCAACATCATGGAAACAGGAACCGTAAAGTGGTTTAACGATGCCAAGGGCTATGGTTTTATCAGCCGCCAGAATGGCGAGGACGTTTTCGTTCACTTCTCCGCCATCCAGGCAAACGGGTTTCGCAGCCTGCAGGAAGGTCAACAAGTTCAGTTCGACGTGGTAAAAGGCCCGAAGGGCTGGCAGGCAGAGAACGTCAAAGGCGTCTAGGCCACAACCAAAATTCGGAAAAAGAAGGCGGCCCGCAAGGGTCGCCTTTCTTTTTTGTTTGAACCTCAGGCCGCCAGTTCGGCTTCGGCGACTGTGGCGTAGAAACGAAAGAAGCTTTCCACCCTTATGACTTCCAGAGCCTGGTGGATGCGCTGATTCACGCCCACTAAGCCGAGGGTGCGTCCATCTTTTTGCCGGGTGACACAGGCGCCGACCAGCGCTCCAATTCCGGCTGAATCGGCCAGGGGTACATCCGTGAAGTCGAGAATGAGGGCGTGCGAGTTGTCGGCGCGTACCTTCGATTGAAAACCGAATACATTAGCCAGCGTCAGTGGTCCGGCTAGGCGGAAAATGCGGATTCCTTCCCGCGACCCGGGAAGATCTTCGATGCGCAATGGCGGATCGGGCATGAGAAATGTTAACGGCGAATGACAGCGTGAATGTTAAAAACAGGTTAATTTGGGAAGAGCTCGCCTCCGGACCATCTCAATTACAATGCTTGCCGGATTCAAAATGAGGAAACGAAATGCTATCAAGCACGCGCCGAAACTTTTTGAAGACTACCGCCGCCGCAACCGCTTCGCTGGCGGCGTTTAAGAGTTCATTGCTTTGGGCCGCACCTGCAACCGGCGCACAGGCCTGGACGACGTCGAAGAACCGCAGATTTGAGCGGATCGAAGCGCCGCGTTGGCGTGCCGCGACCGCAAACCCTTCTGGAAGCATTCAAATCGATCCCGCCGTCCGCTATCAGAAGGTCCTGGGTTTTGGCGCCGCCTTCACCGATGCGTCTTGTTACTGGTTTGCGAAACTGAGCCCTCAGGAGCGGCAAGCCCTGCTTTCTGACTTTTTCGGACCCGCGGGTCTGCAGCTTTCGGTTTGCCGCACCTGCATTGGAGCGAGCGATTATTCCACCAGTGCCTATAGTTTAGACGACAGCCCGGAGCCCGACCCGGATCTGAAGAAATTCAGTATTGAGCATGACCGCGCGTATATCTTGCCGACGTTGCGCGCCGCGCGCGGCGTAAATCCGGAACTGTTTCTGCTTTCCTCCCCATGGAGTCCTCCTGGATGGATGAAAGCCGGAGGTTCGCTGCTGGGTGGGTCCATGCGCAAAGAATACTTTGCTTCGTATGCGGAATACTTCGTGAAGTTTCTGCAAGGCTATTCCGCCGAGGGGGTCAAGATCAACGCGGTTACCATCCAGAACGAAGTCGATACCGACCAGAACGGGAGAATGCCAGCGGCTTTGTGGGGACAGGAATACGAAATCGAATTCGTGGGAAAATTTCTCGGGCCTGCGTTCGAGAAAGCGTCTATCGACACCAAAATTTGGGTGCTCGACCACAACTACGCTTTGTGGGGTCGGGCGCTCGATGAATTGAGCGATCCCTTAATCAGCAAATACGTGGATGGGATCGCATGGCACGGCTATTACGGCACTCCGGACGCCATGACACGAGTCCACGATGCCTTTCCCACCAAGAACGCCTACTGGACAGAGGGTGGACCCGACTACACCAGCCCCGACTACAAGACAGATTGGGCCAAATGGTCCCACACATTTAGCGGAATTCTGCGGAACTGGGCGCAATGCATCGTCGGATGGAATTTAGTCCTGGACGAAAAGGGAACGCCAAACATCGGTCCCTTCCCTTGCGGCGGCGTGGTGACCGTCGACTCCAAGACCCACGAAGTTACACAGAGCGGGCAATACTGGGCTTTCGCTCATTTTTCCAAGGCGATTCGGCGTGGGGCGCAAGTGATCGCTTCTCGGGGGGATTTGCATGGTATCGACCACGTGGCTTTTGAGAACCCGGACGGCGGCCGCGTTCTGGTGATCACGAACCAGGGTGACGGACAGGCGGTTGAGTGTCAGGTGGGGGCCCAAGCGCTGAGCTTGACGCTTGATCCAGATTCGGTGACAACCTTGATTTGGTGAGTTCTGCTGGTTACTCTCCACCGACGGTTAGGCCGTCGATGCGGATGGTGGGCGAGGCCACGCTACCGCGGAATTCCAGGTCGCTGCCGATCTCGGAAATATTGCAGAACATGTCTTTGAGATTACCGGCTACTGTGATCTCTTCTACCGGATAGGCTAATTCGCCGTTGACGATCCACATGCCCGAGGCTCCGCGGGAGTAATCGCCGGTGACTAAGTTCGCTCCGTGACCGAGAAACTCGGTTACGTAGAGGCCGTCTTTAATCTCGGCAATTATTTGGGTCGGTGTTTTCGGCCCCGGTTCGAGGAAGTAATTTCCAGGGCCGATGCCGGGCGTCCCAGCGAGTCCGCGAGAGGCGTTGGCGGTGGTTTCCAGACCCAACTTCTTCGCGGTGTAGGTATTCAGCAGGTACGACTTCAGAATCCCGTTTTCAATCACCAGCGTGCGGCGCGTGGGAATGCCTTCGCCATCGAAGGGCGAGGTGCCAAAGCCGCCGGGCATGGTGCCGTCATCTACCACGGTGACGTTCGGTCCGGCAATTTTCTCGCCGAGCTTGCCCGCGAGGAACGAGGCTCCGCGATAGACCGAGTCGCCGTTTACGCCCTCGAAAATGTGTTCGAGCATGGAGCCGGCGACCATGGGATCGAGCACCACCGGCACATGCGCCGTCTTTACCTTGCGCGCTCCGAGGCGGCGCAGGGTGCGGCGGGCGGCTTCTTTTCCGACCTGTTCCGCCGAGTCGAGCTTCGCCAGGCTGCGCGCCACTGAATACCAGTAATCGCGCTGCATGCCTCCCTTCTCGTCTTCGTTCTGGGCGATGGGCACAACGGCAACCGAACAGTACGACCGGCGATATTCGCCTACAAAGCCGTGAGAATTGGCCAGAAGTTTTCTTCCGGTGGCGGCGTCGAACGATCCGCCCTCGGAGTTTTTGATGCGGGGATCGGTGTCGAGCGCGGCCTTTTCGGCGCGCCGCGCGTACTCAATGCGCTCGGCGCCGGGCAGCGAATAAACGTCTTCGTGATAAAGATTGAGGTCGCCGGAAAGCGATCCGAGCTTCGCTGCGTCGGGAATTCCGGCGTAGGGATCTTCGGAACAGATCTTCGCCAGTTCTAGCGCGGACTTCAGCATGCGCTCGATGCCGGCGGCGGAGAAATCGCTGGAATAGGTGCTGGCCGCGCGCTGTCCGAAGAAGACGCGGACGCCGATGGCGCGTGAGCCTGACTCCTTCAGGGTTTCGACCTGGCCCAGTCGCACCACGGTGGAAAATTCATCACCTTCGCGGACGACGCACTCGGCGGCTGTTGCTCCGCCTTTCATCGCGCGGCTGACTACGTCGGTGGCAAGTTCCTTGAGGTCGATTGCGAGTTTTGTTTCGCTGGGTTCTAGTGTTGTCGTCATTTCGAAAGTCAAAATCTACCACAGAGGCACGGGGGACACAGGGATGCACAGGGAAAACCAAAACCTTTGTCTTTTGCTCTTCTCCGTGACTCTGTGTCTCTGTGGTGAGAATTGCTGTTACTGCATGAATCCGCCGGTTTCCCGCTTCGCGGTGCCGCCGACGGTCAGGCGGTCGATCTTGATGGTCGGGATGCCTACGCCTACGGGAACGGCCTGTCCATCTTTGCCGCAGGTGCCGACGCCTTCGTCGAGCTTCAAGTCGTTGCCCACCATCGAAACCCGCGTCAGCACATCGGGTCCGTTGCCGATCAGGGTTGCGCCTTTGATCGGGGCCGTGATCTGTCCGTTTTCGATGAGATAGGCTTCCGACGCCGAGAAAACAAATTTGCCGTTGGTGATGTCGACCTGCCCGCCGCCGAAGTTCACCGCGTAAACGCCGTTCTTTACCGAACGAATGATGTCGCCGGGGTCGTCTTGTCCGGCCAGCATGTAGGTGTTGGTCATGCGCGGCATGGGAATGTGCTCATAACTCTCACGGCGTCCGTTGCCGGTATCGGCCAAGCCCATCAGCTTCGAGGAGAGTTTGTCGCTGAGATAGCCCTTGAGAATTCCGTTCTCGATCAGCACGGTTTCCTGCGTCGGCTGGCCTTCGTCGTCCACGTTCAAGGAGCCACGGCGCCACGGCATCGTGCCATTGTCAACCACGGTGCACTTCTCGCTGGCCACTCGTTTGCCGATCAGGCCGGCGAATGCCGACGTCTTCTTGCGATTGAAGTCGGCCTCCAGGCCGTGGCCCACGGCCTCGTGCAGCAGAACGCCGGGCCATCCTGGACCGAGCACGACTTCCATGTCCCCGGCCGGAGCTTCGCGCGCGTCGAGTTGCAGAATCGCTTGGCGCGCGGCTTCTTTGGCAAAAAATTCTGGAGTCTTGTCGCTGAAGAAGAAGTCGAGCGCAACCCTGCCGCCGCCGCCCGATGAGCCTCGGCCTGAAGTCGCATCTGTCTTCGCGATGCAGGAAACATTCACGCGCGCCAGCGGCTGCGAGTCTTCCGCAAACGTGCCGTCGGAGCCGACCACCAGGATGGTCCTCAGTTCGTCGGCATAGCTGGCGCGCACTTCCTTGATCCGCGGATCGTATCCGCGAGCGGTGCGATCGGCACGCATCAGCAGTTCGACCTTGGCGGTAATGTCGGCGTCCACCGACGGCAACGCTACCGGATACAGGCTGCGGGCCGGCTTCTGCTGGAATCCGGCGACCGTCGATTTGGCGGGCGCGCTCGCGATCAGCGCGGCGGTGCGGGCAGCATGCAGAATTCGCCGCGGAGAAAGATCGTCGGTGTAGGCATAGCCGGTGCGCTCTCCGGAAACGACGCGCACGCCGCAGCCTGCCGAAATTCCCTGCGAGGCGGACTTGACCAGCGATTCATCCACCATCAGCGAGGTCGAGGTCAGGTATTCGAAATAAAGGTCGGCGTAGTCGCCGCCCGCCGAGAGCGCGGCGGCCAGATAGGTCTCGAGATCTTGATTCGTGAGCCCGTAGTGCTCGAAGAAGAAACGTTCCTGGGTGGCAATCACCATATTTGGATGCCCTTGGCTTTGCAAACGACTCTCAGCGGTTTACAGCATTATCCCACGATTGGAGGAGGTCACGACCATGACCAAGATTACGGAAGTCAGACCGTGGCGCGCCGGAGCGAAACCAAACAATTTCTAGGTCCAGGGATCACTGACACCGGCTTACGCGGGGCGAATAATCCTCCCTGCATGACCCCAGACTCGCTCAGCCAAATGCTCTCCGGCTTTCTCGAGGGCGCCCGCGCCGCGGTGGTGGTGGAAGACGGCGCCATCGCGTTCGATCTGGCAGACGCGAAATATTCGGTTTCGGGCGAGTACCACAAATGCCTGCTGCACCTTTGGTCGAACGAGCGGAATTTCGTGCGGCGGGTGCTGGATGCGGAAATCAAGGCGACCACGCTGCGATTGCAGGTACAGCGCATGGGGCAGAATCATCCGACGCGGTTGGACTTCTGCCGCGATCGCGATCAGCGCTCGCCCGGCGCGCGTCGAGCGGAGCGGGTTGCCTATGAGCCTCGTCTGCGCCGGGCGCTCGAGAGGAACTTTCCTGGGTGGACTGTCGTCCGGCTCACCACCAGCATGGATCTCGAACACTCCTTTGGCCCGGCCCACTTGCGCGGATGGCTTCGACTGGGGCAGCGCGCGCTCGCCGTCGTGGGAGTGAACGACCAGGAGACGCAAGCGACCGTCGATGGCGCGCTGACCGTTGGAATTCTTTGGCTGGAAGCGTGCCGCACGGCGCAGCGGGAACGCTGTGTGGTCGAGGGGCTGGCGCTGATTGTGCTCAAGGGCACCGTTGCTCTGACTCGCCAGCGTATGGCGCATCTGCATCCCACGGCCGCGAAATGGTCGTTGTACGAATTCGATCAACGGGAGGATGCGCTCGTTCCGGTGGATACTGGCGATTGCGGTAATCTGGCGACTCGCTTGGTGCGTTCCGTCGATGAAGGGTTGGCGCGCGAACGCTTTGCGGAATCGATCGCGCGGATTCGCGGCATTCTGCAGCAATCAGAAGTCGTGGTGCTCACGCCCGCGTTGATTTCATTCCGGCGCCATGGCCTCGAATTTGCCCAGGCGCGGATTGCGCATGATCCCCGAAGCTTCCAGCGCAACGAGGAAATCGCTTTCGGTGTAGGGCCAGAAGAGCGCGTTCTCGATGCGGCGACCGAAACACAGTTTGCCGATCTGGTGCGGCTGGCTGCGGCCGTCCGACGGAAGGACGGTCCAAAAAACCACGCGTTGTGGCGAATGTGTCCGGAGCGTTGGCTGGAATCGCTGGTGTTCGACAACATTGCGGCGCTCGATGGACGACTGCGGCCGGAGCCGGTTTATGCTCAGGTACCCGCGTTCGCCGCCGCAGATCGAGCGATGATTGACATTCTGGCGGTGACTCGTGAGGCGCGACTGGCGGTGATCGAACTCAAAGCCGACGAAGATATCCACCTTCCGCTGCAGGGCGTCGATTACTGGTCGCGCGTCGCCTGGCACCAGAGCCGCGGAGAGTTTGCGCAATTCGGGTATTTTCCGGGGTAGGAGATCTCACAGCAGAAGCCGCTGCTCATGCTGGTCGCGCCCGCTCTGCACGTGCATCCCACGACCGATATAATCCTGCGTTATCTTTCACCGGAGATTGATTGGGAAGTGCTGGGAATTGACGAACACTGGCGGGAAGATATCCGGATCGTGTTCCGGAAAAGACCGCAGCGTACGCCGGTTCGGGCGGCGTAGAGCCTTTCACCGCCGAGACGCAGAGAGCGCCGAGAAAAGCTTCTTGGGGTTCCTGAAAAACCTCAGGCACTCAGGTTCAGCTCCTGATGCTCTTCCGCAGCATTACGAGTTGTCCGAGGTGATACGCATTGTGATCGGCCACCAGCAGTGCCTCGCGCAAAAGAGTTTGCCCATCACCCCAGGGAAGCCGTGCGTAGAGATCTGCCCTCTGGTCGGAGACAAGCTGCTCCATCGCCTGCAGGTCCTTCTTGAACGCGGACACACTCGCAGTCCACGCTTTCTCATCCGAAGGCGCTTCGGACGCAGGCCAGTATCCTTCGGGCCATGCCGGGGAGACATGCTTCGAGTTGCGGCTGAACTCCAGGATGTCACGCTGAGCGAGGCGCATGTGCTCGAGCAGCATCCAGGCGGTGTGCGGGAAGTTGGCAACTTTGACTCCGACGAGTTGGGCGGGCCAGTCAGCCAATGCGTCGTCGAAATTGATATGCGCCCCGCCGCCCTTCAACAAGTGGAGCAGGTGGTCGCAGAGAGATTGGTCGACCGGTGCCGGTCGCGCCGCTGGCTTCTTCTTTGATTGCGGCTTAGGCGATGTTTTGCTGGCACTTTTCACCATACCGATCCCATTGTATGAAGGCTCATGTCGAATAGAGAAGTCCAAACATGATTGGTTGTCGGTCAATGGCTCGGCTTGGACGGGGCCCTTCGGCTCCGCTCAGGGCAGGCTCCGCTCCGTCACCACACGAGCTAGCGACCATCGACTAACGACTGATTCAGCTTCGGGATTTCGCTTTCCGGTGCTTCGCCTTTGTACACCCTTCCGATGCCGCGCACCAGGCGGCGCATGGGCAGTTCTCCTTTGGCATCGGAAAAGAAAATTTCGCCTGCTCGGGTTCCGCGATAGCACCAGCGCTTCAGGATGGCCAGATGCTCCATGCGCTCGATCGCGCTGGCTGGTTTCGACGCGGGAAATTCCGCCAGCGCTGCCTGGATGCGGGCTTCCATCGATTGGGACTTGGTGTGTTCCGCACCAGAGATGGGAAAATCGAACGGACCCGCAAGGGCGCCGGCGTCAACGCGGAATAAAGCGATGCTGTCCCGCCGCGGGGAGGCTGGTGCGGACTTCTGCACGATTATGGCGTGCGCCTGGTCAATCCTGCGGACGAATTCGGGCAACTGCTGCAACACGGGAGCGAGTTTGTCGAGCCGCGCATGAATGGCGGCGGCCGTCTCGAACTCCATTTTCGCCGAGGCGTCGTCGCGCTCGACCGCCATCTGCCGCTTTAACGATTCGCCACGCGAGTCCAGAAAAGTTTCGACCCGCACCACCTCGGCGCGATACTCGTCGTCGGTACAGCCGCGAAAGCAGGGTGCCAGACACATCTTCATCTCGGAGTATACGCAGCCGGGAAATTTCGGATCGGGATGGAGATCTTCCACGCAGCGGCGCATTTTGAAAAAGTCGAGCGCGTCGTTCATGAACTTTTCCGCTGCCACACGCGACGCGAATGGCCCGTAATAGATATTCTTTCCTGAAATCCGTCCCAGCCGCGTTGTGATCGAGGCACGGGGGAATTCATTTTCCAGATGGAGTTTGACCAGCGGAGCGAAGCGCAGCCGCAGGCGATTCGAGTAGGTCTTGGGAAAAGCCGACCGCAGTACCTGGTAGAGGACGAATCCAGATTCGAAATCGGAGCCGGTCAGCGTGTATTCGATCCAGCGGACGCGATCGCGCAGGTTGAGTCGCTTCGTCCGCTCCTCCGGCTTGGAAAGCAACCTCTGCAGCCGCCGGCGGAGGTTGGCGGTCTTGCTGATGTAGGGCTCGGAGTTCGCGTCTTCGCCGCGCAGAAGAAACACGGCGGGGGCGGCGGCTATGGCGGAGAAGATCTCGGCGTCACGTTCCGGGCGGAACTCTATGCGCTCGGTCTGCACTTGCCGATTCTAATTCGGATTCAACAGCAAGTGCTTAACCACAGGGGACACAGAGAGGCACAGGGGAACACAGGGAAGGCTATCCGAAGCTGGCGCTCTTGAACTTTTGGCGGAAGTCCGGGCCGTTCATCTTCACGATGCGGCACATCTCCTGGAGGCGGGAACGCATGCGCTCACCGATGCGGTCGCCGAGGGTTTCTTCGCGAGCGGCCGCACGCGCGGACGACAGCGACGGTGACCGGGTCACACTTGCGGCCGGCTCGTCGGCAAAATTCGTGGTGATAATCGTGGTTCGATTGTCGTTATAGCGCGTGTTGAGGATCAGGCTGACCGTGTCCCATACCCACTCGCTCGGTTTCACGGCGCCGAGTTCATCGAGCAACAGCACATCGGCTTCAAACACCGGCCGCAGCACCTGCAGTTCTGTCGCCTGGACGGAATCGTTGTAGGAATTCTGAATCTGTTTTAGCAGTTCGCGATAGTCGCAAAAAAGGCAGGCGCTTCCCCGGGCCGCGATGAGTTCTTTAAGAATGCCCACCGCGAGATGGGTCTTGCCGGTCCCGATGCCACCGACCAGCAGTAGCCCCTTGCCGTCTCGCGGATTAAACTCCTGCACGAAGTGCGACGCGCTGATCTGGGCGAGCGCAATCGAAGGATCGGCTCCCGTGAAATCGGAATCGAAGTTCGAGAGCTCACAATGTTCATATCTCTTGGGAATGCGCGCCGCTGCGATCAAGGCGCCGCCTCGCGCCTGCAACTGGCAATCGCAGCGCGTCACACCACGCTCCGGCGCTCCCGGAACTGGCTTCCATCCCGAGCCCGCGCACAGGGGGCAAACTTCGGCTGCTGTTTTCATTTGTGTTTAGACTGTGTACTTAAACTCTGCACCCGCACTGGCCTGTGCCGCAACTCAAAACCGTTGGCCGTCTGTGTACATCCTGTGGAGAGCGTCTGCGGGTTGTGGAGAAGCGTCGAGAACCGAGGAAAACTGCCTTGCGGTAGACCGCCGACAAGAAACCGGCAAACTCTGGCACTTTCGGCTCATCTCCCATTACTACTGGAACAGCCGTTCGTTTCGGGTGTCAAAACCGGCTACTGGCACGTGTTTCCCATTGACAATCCCGCAGCATAGGGGAGAATTGACATCGCCGGTGCTCGCGCTTTGAGCTTTCCTCCCCGGCTGAAGGCGCGGGAACCGTAACGACTAGTGTCAGGAGAGAGCATGAATAAAGCTGATCTGGTTGACCGGATCGCCGGAGCCTGCGGTATTTCAAAGGCGCAGGCGACGACCGCGATCGACACCACCGTGGACAGCGTCACAACTGCCCTTAGAAAAGGGGACCGTGTAGCCTTGATTGGATTCGGCACGTTCTCCGTCTCGCAGCGCAAGGCCCGCAATGGCCGAAACCCGCAGACGGGTGCCACTATCAAGATCGCTGCTCGTAGGGTCGCCAAATTCACTCCCGGGAACGAACTCAAGAAAGTGGTGAATAAAGGTAAGTAAGGGGCCCCAGAATTCTTGGATACGCGTGAGACGGCAGGGGGTCGGCCCTGCCGTTTTGCTTTCAGGTCGCAGGTCGCAGGTGTCAGGTCTCAGCGCTCGGAGGCGAGGGTTTTCCTGAGACCTAACACCTGGAACCTGACACCTGGGTTGCTGAATCCTTCCTAACTCCGGTAGAATCAAATGTCTGAATCGAGGATTAGGAACTGACATGAAAACAGCCATTCATCCACACTACAGCGAGATCCGCGTGCATTGCGCTTGCGGCAACGCATTCGTGACCCGCTCCACCCACAAGGGCGACATCAGCGTTGAAATCTGCGCCGCCTGCCATCCCTTCTTTACCGGCAAACAGAAGCTCATGGACACGGCTGGCCGCGTGTAGCGCTTCCGCCGCAAGTACGCCAAGAGCGATGCCGGAAAAGCCGAAGCCGCGAAAGCCGCCGATACAGCGAAGAAGTAATTTCCACTCAGAAACGCGCATTCTTGCAAGCCTCCTCTAACGGGAGGCTTTGCTTTTTGCAGTCCTAACAGGGATTCAGAGCGCTGTCCCTTGTGCAGGGTCTCAGGATTTCTGCTGCTTTTGGGCAGCGGCGCGGGCCTGGAGGGCGATGGTAACCGCGCTCAGCATATCGCCGGCGGGAGCAGGTTTGCCGGTCCAGATTTCGAACTGCCGCGCGGCCTGTTGCACGAACATCTCGACGCCTGAGATGACGGCGATTCCCTTGGCGCGCGCGACCTGTAGCAGGTGCGTCTCGACCGGGTCGTACACCATGTCGAAGACGAGGCGGGCCTGAATCTCCTCGTCTTTGAGTGGGCAATCGCGCGTGTTTCCCATGCCAACCGGAGTGGCGTTGATGATAACGTCGAAGGCGGTCTTGCGGAGATCCGCTCGTTTGATCGTCCGAGCCTTGGCCTGGCGGGCGAGCTTCTGGGCCTTGGCGGCAGTGCGATTTAGTATCCAGACTTCGGCGCCGCGCTCTTTGAGGCCGAAGGCCGCGGCACGGGCCGCGCCCCCGGCGCCGAGCACGAGAACTTTCGCGTTCTCGATGGTGAGGCGTTGCTCGACGGGGCGAACCACGCCGGCGATATCGGTGTTGAAACCGTAGAGCTTGCCATCCTGTCCGCGGACAACGGTATTGCAGGCGCCGATCTTGGCTGTGTGTGCGTCGGTGTTGTCGAGATACGGAAGGATGGCCTGCTTGTACGGCATGGTGATGCTGAGGCCGTGAAGGGGAATCTCGCGCACGCAGCGGATGAGATCCTTCAGCGTTTTGGCGTGGAGAGGAAGATAAACGCCGTTCACGTTCTCGCGGCGCAGCGCCGCGTTCATGATGATGGGCGAGAGTGAATGTTCGATGGGATCGCCCGCGACTCCATAGATGCGAGTGGCGGCGTCGACTTGATCGATGCGGTAGATACTGCGCAGATCCGCCGCACTGACCTGACCGGGCGCGGTTCTGAGACCGGCGCTGGGATCGACCGCGCCAAAAGTGAACGTGCTGCCGGCGCGAACGCCGAGCACGCGGCTGATAATGCCTTGTTCCCCCATACACAACCCGATCAGCGCGTTCTTGTCACTCTCGGTCTGCAGAAACTTCATCATGGCCACGTTGTCGTAGAGCGTGGTGGCAGTGGTGACGACTTTGTAGTAGTCGGCTGGGACCTTCAGCATTTTCTCCAGCGTCTCATCGAGATTGCGCGTGGCACGGAAATCATGGAACGACAGGATGAGTCCGGCGCGGCTGCGCAGGCGCGCAATCGCTTCGGGCTTCGACTTCAGTGCGCTTTGCACTTCCAGATCCACAATCTGAAAGCCCGCGGCATGGGCCTTGATGAGCACATCTAGCTGAGACGCCAGCGATCCCTTGAACCTGCCACCATTGTCAGCGCGGCGGCAGGTTCCGATGGCGGTGACATACTGATGGGTTTCAAGAAAACGATGGATCTTGGGAAGCGCGGTCAAGGGCTGCTTGAGGTAGTCCAAGCGGAACTCGAGGAAGGGGTTATCCCGGGCCATGGACTCGGCGGCATCGAGCATGTCCTCGACTGTGTCGCCGCCCAGCGCAAGGCAGACCCTAGGCAGGCGCATGGGCAGAAAACGGGGTGCGAGTGTGGACGACGAAGCCAAGACCATTTGTTTTCAACAACGGCGCGATATTACAGGGGTGTAGGCGCAGATGCAACATTAAGGTTGGCGAAAGCCTCAGGAAGCACTTTGGGAGCAAGAGGGCTAAACACCCTCGTAACCTTGACCCTTCTCCTAGCGCTTGTTACTTTTCGGCTGTAACCCTTGTCTTCCTAGAGAGATAGCTGGGCGTCCCCGGAAGGGCTTGGAGTCGGAGATAACATGAAGAAAACAGGATTGTTATTGCTGTTGACGGTGATGGCGACCTTCGCGGTGGCCCAGGAGACGACGACGGCGGCGGTAACGCCCGATGCGTCCGGAATCATCAACACGTCGGTCAATGTGCCATTCGTACGTTTCCAGACGCCTACGCCGGCAGACATTTACTGCGCGGGATTTCTCACCAGAGACAGGATTCCCGACGCGAACTACGTGAACGGGGGCCTGCAAACACCGACCTCAACCAAGTTCGAAACCGGTGAATTGGTCTACCTGGCAGGGACCGGATATCAGGCGGGACAAGTGTATTCCATCGTCCGTGAAATGCGGGACGTCAACGAGTACGAAATCTATCCGGGGCAGAGAAAAGTGCTGGCTGCCGCGGGACGCCCTTACGGGGAAATCGGGAGGGTGCGGATCGTCGATACCCGCAGTCACTCCGCCATCGCCCAAGTGGAATTCAGTTGTGATCCCATCAACCCGGGAGATGTCGCCGTGCCTTTCGTGGAGAGACCGCCGGTTGCGTTCCACGTGCCTGGACATTTTGACCGCTTCGCGCCCGCCAATGGGAAACTGAGCGGACGAATCGTCCTCGGTAAGGACTTCGACGCCGTGCTCGGTACCGGCATGAAACTCTATATGAACATGGGTTCGAACCAAGGCGTAAAAGTGGGCGACTATTTCCGCGTTGTGCGTACCTACACTGCTACCTTGCGCGACCCGGTAGACTCGCTCTCCTTCGCCGCTAAGACTTCAGAAGATACGCAGATGCGGCCCCCGACTTTTGAGGCCGATCGCTTCACCAGAACTAAAGGGCCGAACATTCACGTAGCCGATCTACCGCGCCGCGCCGTGGGCGAAGTGGTAGTTCTTAACGTAACCCCGACCGCATCGTCCGCCATGGTCGTCTTCGCGCTGGAAGATGTGCTGGCCGGCGACACGGTGGAACTGGACGAACAGCAGTAGGAACACAACAGTATGGGATTGGAAACGAAGGGGAGAGCGAATCTCCCCTTCTTCTTTTGTCCGGAGTACGCGTAACGAAGTCGAGTGCTCGCCGCGCGAGTCTAAACCTTGGGTGAGACTTCAGCGGAAGAAGCGGATTTTCGGATTCCCCGGAATCATCGCGCCAGCGACGAGGGTTACGACGATCACAATAACGAGTTCCATGTTGCCCTCACAATGTTGCTCTAGCAATTAAACAACCAGCACTCAGCTTACGGTCTCTCGCCGAGAATGCAAGTTACTCATGTGGGGGTAGACGCGCAGGATGCGGTGCGGAAGCTGTGAAAAGGTGATCGGGAGCAAATTCAGCAGGGAACTTCGGTGTCGGCGTCGGAAAAGACTTCGGCGGTGAACGCCTCTATGGTTACGTGCCTGCGCCAGGCGTCCGGCGGCAAGCCGGCCTTCCGGCAGGTTTGGTCCAGAAAAGTTTCGCGGTCCCAAACATTTTCGACGGAAACCTGGGGCAGCAGCAGGCCACGGCGAGCGCCATCCGAGATGAGCAGACCGTGGCGACCGACTTCCACCGCGTCTGGATGAATCGGGAAAAGAGGAGATAGCACGCTCAGAGAAACCTCGAGCCGGGAGGCTTCTTCCTTCGTGACCGGCAAGAACCTGGAGTCTTCGAAAGCGGCAGCGCGGGCCGTCTCGGCCACGGCACGATACAGAGGCGCGATGGGCATAGCATAGCCGACGCATCCTCGAAGTTGGCGGTCGCCGTGTAGATCGGCGGGTAGACGATCGCCGCGGAGATAAAGGGTGGTGAAGACGCCCCGCGGCTCCGACAACCTGGTCAGAAGAGGCGGCTCCGTCGCGAAGGGCCGGTGTTCCAGAACGGAAAGAATCGCTTCGTGCGCGATGCGGAGCAAGGTCCCGCGGTGCTCGAGAGAAAATTCTGGGGATAGCAGGGTGGGCCGAGCCTCATCGCGCGCGGTCAGATTTTCAGTCGGCTTTTCAGACAGCTTGGACATCGCGCTTTCTCCGCCGGGCTAGGACGAAGGAACGGCGTCGTCGCTTTTCCGATTTGCGGTCGATCCGCGACCAGAAGGCAACGAAGTAGTCGAGTGCGGAAACCAGCGAAAGCAGAACCATGAACCAGATCGCGACCCAGGCAATCCAGTAGACCGGAAAAATGTAAATGCCGTGCACGGGCCACTGGTGCCAGCGGCGAGCCAGAATCACGGCCACGACAGATATGATCTGCACCAGCATCTTGAATTTGCCCAACTCGCTCGCTTGAATCGTAAAACCTTCGGAGGCGGCAATGGAGCGCAATCCGCTTACCAGAAACTCGCGGCCGATGACCACCACGGCCATCCAAGCCGGTACCAGCGCGGGATTGAACTGCACTAGCGTGATGAAAGCGGCGGCGACCAGCAACTTGTCGGCGAGCGGATCGAGCAGCATGCCGATGGTGGTGATCTGGTCGCGTTTGCGCGCCAGATAACCGTCAATGCCGTCGGTGATCGAAGCCAGGATGAAAACCGCCGAGGCCAAGGCTTCTCTCTCCCCGGTCTGCTCGGTCGCGAAGCGTGGGGTGCAGAGAATCCAAATGAGAAGCGGGATCGCGGCGATGCGGGTGAGCGTGATGTAGTTAGGAAGATTCACGCGATGACTGAGCCAAGGCCGCGAGGGCGGTCACTGTGATTATGCTCTACATCTGAGGCCAAGGCAACGGACATGAGGACAGGTAGTGGGCTGTTTTGAATTTCACACTCTTGAGGCTGACCGTGTGGCATGTTTGTAGACCATCCGACACGCAACTCCGGCTATTACTATCGAAATCGCGATGACGGCAAAGTGTGCGTACCAAACGATTAGTCCTGAAAACCAAGCATCCGGCATCTTGCGCCGTATTGCTAATGTCGCGAGAGTTGCAGGCACCGAGAGCGCAGAGTAGGAGAATAACGCCGAAATGGCCCCGGCTAGAATGCTCTCACACAGGTTCTTAATCTTCATGCCGCTACCGTCCGATCATGCAACTGTACTACCTAATTACCTTTGCGCTTCTTTATACCCGGCGGCCTTCGCTTCGGCTTCGGTCATGAATTTTCCGGACTTGGTCTTGCCATACCAGCGGCCGTTCTTGTGATAGACGCCACTCTCGGTGTTGACCCAGACCTTGCCGCTGGCCTTAGCGGCTGCGATCTCCTGACTGGTCGGCGCGGCCGCCGCCGCCTTGGGCGTCGTTTTGGGAGCTGTCGGAGTCGTGCTGGAACTAGCGGGAGCTGCTGGTTTTGCGGCGGAACTGGTGTCGCTCGAACTTGCTTGCGCGTTCGTCAGAACAGGCGCAATGCCGAGCGGGAGCAGTAGACAGCAAGCGACCAAACACAGAGTAAGTTTGTTTGGTGAGCAATTCACTTTTCCTCGCAAGTTGCATCGAGAGGACGGGCGAGGGCGCCCGTCGCTCCATAAAACACTTTGCTCAGGCATAGATTCCGCGCTGGCGGATGGTGTACGCCACCCGGTCGATCGCCAGCATGTAGGCGGCGATCCGGTTGTTCACGCCATGAGTCTCGGAGTACCGCACAACATCATGGAACGCCTCAACCATGATCTCTTCCAGATGCTCGTTGACCACCGATTCCTTCCAGAAGTAGCCCTGGCGATCCTGCACCCACTCGAAGTAGGAAGTAGTAACGCCACCGGCGTTCGCCAGGATGTCGGGTATCACGAAGACTTTCTTCTCGGAGAGGATATCGTCGGCGGCCGCGGTGGTGGGACCATTCGCGCCTTCGGCCAGAATTTTGCATTTCACGCGGTCTGCATTTTGGCTGGTGATCTGGTTTTCGGTCGCCGCCGGAATCAGAATGTCGCAATCGACCAGCAACAACTCGGCGGGATCGTACGGCTCGGCGCCGGGGAAGCCGTGAATGGTGCCATTGCGCTGGCGAAATTCCCACAGCGCTTCCAGGTCGATACCGTCTTTTTTATACAGGCCACCGCCAACCTCCAGGATGCCGATGATCTTGTATCCGGCAGCCGCCATGAGCCGGGCAGCGTTCGAACCGACGTTGCCGAAGCCCTGCACGATAACGCGGGTAGTGTCGCGATTCAGACGCAGTTTCTTGATCGCCTCTTCGCAGACCATGAGAACGCCGCGACCGGTAGCCTCCCGGCGCCCGCGCGATCCTCCGATGTTCACCGGCTTGCCGGTGACAACCGCAGTACAAGTCTGCCGCATGTGCATGGAGTAGGTATCCATGATCCAAGCCATGGTCTGCTCGTTGGTATTCACGTCGGGAGCGGGGACGTCTTTTTCCGGGCCGATGAATTCGAACAGTTCGGCGGTATAGCGGCGGGTCATGCGCTCCAACTCGCCCTGCGACATTTTGTGCGGATCGCAAATGATGCCGCCCTTGGCGCCACCGAACGGAATGTTCACCACCGCGCACTTCCACGTCATCCAACTGGCCAGCGCGCGAACTTCGTCGAGGTTCACGTCGGGCCCATAGCGCAGGCCGCCCTTGGCCGGGCCGCGCGCGATGGAGTGCTGCACGCGGTACCCGGTAAAGACTTCCAGATGCCCATCATCCATCATCACCGGGATATGAACGATAATTTCGCGGCTTGGACTCCGCAGAACCTTCCAAAGTCCCTCATCAAGATTCAGCTTGTGCGCGGCCAGGTCGAAGCGCGCGGCTTGCGCCTGCCACGGATTAGTTTCCTGCTCGAGGTCGAGTGCTGTCGTCATAAAGTTCTCCCTATAATTGCGATTGTGACTGCCTTCCCAAGTCATCGGGCAAGCCTCGCAAAGTATATTGCTGGCCCGCAGGCTAGGCAAGCGCAGGAGGAAACAAAACACGTTGCGAGGGCCGCCCTCGAGCCTGCGTGCAACTCGCGCCGCCACACCAGTTCATGCGATGCTAAATAGATGATCCGTCCCGACTACAAAGAGTTCGCCAGATTGTCACGCGGCGCTACGCTGGTTCCGGTGGCGAAGGCCATCTCTGCCGACCTGCTGACCCCGGTTTCCGCTTTCCTTGCCGTGGCGGACGGGGAGCCGGATGCCTTTCTGCTGGAGTCGGTCGAAGGCGGAGAGAAGATTGGACGGTATACGTTTCTTGGCGTGAGGCCATTTCTGCGGCTGGAGTCGCGCGGCGCCGAGATCGAGATTGAACGCGGCCGCAAAATCGAGCGCCGCACGGGAAGCGTTTTCGAAGTTATCAAGGAGCTCTTGCAGCAGCATCGTCCAGCCACGATGGAAGGCCTGCCGCCATTCACCGCCGGCGCGGTCGGCTATTGCGCATATGACATCGTGCGGCGCCTGGAGAACATCGGAGAGCACGCTGCGGATGACCTCGACGTTCCCGACTGTGTGCTGATGTTTTTCGACCGCGTGCTCGCCTTCGATCATCTGCGGCACCAGATCCATATTGTGGCGTCGGCGGACGTGACCCGGGAAACGCCCAGAGTTGCCTACGAGCGGGCGGTGAAGGACATCGCGCGCATCGAGAAAAAACTTGCTGCAGGATGGAAACCGGGGCACGGGCACAAACCGGCTGCGAAATCGAAACTGGCGGTGCGTGCGCGCACTCCAAAGCAGAAGTTTCTGGAGAGCGTCGGCCGCGCCAAGGAGTACATCGCCGCCGGGGACATTTTCCAGGTTGTGCTTTCTCAGCGCTGGGACTTCGAGCCGGGAGTTGCTCCGCTTGATCTGTATCGCGCGCTGCGGACGGTGAATCCGTCGCCGTATATGTATTTCCTGCGATTCGGCGCTGGCGGGAGCGGAACAAAGACAAATTCCGCCGGAATGCACGTGCTCGGTTCGTCTCCCGAAATGCTGGTGCGTGCCGCTGGAGGAGGACGAAAACTCGAATATCGTCCGATTGCGGGAACGCATCCGCGTGGCCGCGACGAGGCGGAAGACGCGGCGTTGGAAAAGAAAATGCTCACCGACGAGAAAGAGCGCGCCGAACACGTCATGCTAGTCGACCTTGGCCGCAACGATCTGGGCCGCGTCAGTGAGTACGGCTCGGTAAGAGTTCGCGATCTGATGTACGTGGAACGCTATTCGCACGTGATGCATCTGGTGTCGGCGCTGGAAGGCCGTCTGCGTTCTGAACTAAGTGCGATGGACGCCTTTGCGGCGTGCTTTCCCGCAGGCACGCTGAGCGGCGCACCGAAAGTTCGCGCCATGCAGATCATCGAAGAACTGGAGCCGACGCGGCGTGGAGTGTATGGCGGCTCGGTGCTCTACGCGGATTTTGCGGGGAATCTGGATTCGTGCATCGCCATTCGGACGCTGCTCATGAAAGGCAAGAAGGCATACTTGCAGGCGGGCGCTGGAATCGTCGCCGATTCCGATCCGCAACGTGAGTTCGAGGAGACGGAGAACAAGGCACGAGCCGTGCTACGGGCGGTGGAGATGGCGAGGGGCAGAGAATAGAACCGATCTTGGATCGTGAGTGCTAACGCCCCGGTTACAACAGTTGAGAATCCCGATCAGTCGCAGGGCTTACTCAAGATGATATGTTCCCCAGTCGAAAGTCAGCTTCGGGTCGCAGTTCTTCGACTTCACCTCAATAGTAGTCTTGCCAGCTTTCTTGCCAGCTACATAAGGCATCAATGCCGAGAAGTAGGTGCCATCCGCCTGAGCTGTGCCTTTGTCATGGTGTTTTTCGCCATAGCCCTCGCTGTCGACCGTTAGCTCCGCATTCGGATCAAATCCGCTTCCTTCGATAAAGGTCAGCTTGCCGTTAAGAGTCCCGATGATGGATTCCAACCTGCAACGTTGGTCAGATTTTGCATTGGGGAAAGGGACTATAGCTACGAATCCTTTTACATGCTCTTCGTCATCCGAAACCAACCCGAATCGTTTAGGCTCCCCCTTGCCCGCGTAGACGACTAAATCAATAGGGTCGTTGGGACCATCGCCCTTACATGTGCCCTCCCGTCCGGCGCAGATGGCCTCGCCCTTACTGCTCAACGTCACGCCTTCCATGACCTTGGCCATAGTGCCGTCAAGCTGAACTTGAATCAATGTGTAAGTAGTACCTGGAGAAAGGCCGACCCCCACTGCTGTCCGGTTAAAAGTCGAAGAGAATCAGTTGGTTGGCATTTTCGGCGAAATTGGCGTCCCGGTCGATGGCCTGAAGGGCGCATAAAATGGGCGTTTTCTCGAAAAGCGTGAGGCTGAGAATCTGTAGAATCTGGT
>DATFZT010000193.1:0-12432 GCA_035314185.1 Terriglobales bacterium | reverse complement strand
TGAGTCGGCTGATGACAGCTACGAGATGGCGTAGAGATCCTTCGCTGGAAAGCGCTCAGGATCTCGGCGCGCGGCTCAGACGCCGCGCAAACGCCTCGACTTGTCGGTGATCTTACCGCGGGGGTTCCACCCGTTCCCATCCCGAACACGGAAGTTAAGCCCCGCAGGGCCGATGGTACTGCACGCGAAAGTGTGTGGGAGCGTAGGTCGTTGCCGGCATTAAATAAAGGCCAGTCATGGAAACATGATTGGCCTTTTCCTTTTGACCTGGTGGGGCTCCTTCGGCCCCGCTACGCTTCGCTCAGGATTTCGGCTGCGGGCTCCCGCTGCGCTCACGCCCGCAAATCGCCTCAAGTTCGATTCCCGGTAGCGCTACCAAATCCATTTCAATTACTTACGCCATCTGACTGTGGCTAATTTTGCGGTCCCTACTGCATCGTTAGGCATCCATGACCGCCATCGACGAAGGTCTCCTGCAACTCACGACGGCAGTATGGGGGAGTCCGATGGGCGCAATAAGAAATATGAATTGGACTCGATTCACGCCTGCCTTTACTGTCTGGGGGTCGTTTAACCCGATTCCAAGTATCGAGGGTTAATTGAGGACTAATGTGTGGCGCGCCGCTATTCAAGGATTCGGCTCACGAGAAAAGCAAGAGTGATAAAAAGCACGAGCAGCGTATGAGACAAATCTATAAAATCTGGCCCTCCCTCATTCGAACTGTGCTTGGCTATCTTCTGATAGGGCTGATTACCTTCGTCTGTTATCGTCTTCGACTGAATCTCAGCGTCACCGGCTTCGTCTACCTGATGGTTGTTGTGTTGCAGTCCCGGGTAGCGAACTTCGCGTCATCAGCGGCGGTTTCCCTGGTTGCCGTTCTGTGTCTGGATTTTTTCTTCGTGCCGCCCCTTTTCTCTTTTGAGGTCACCAACCCACTGGACATCCTGGCGCTGATTTCGTTCCTGACTACGGGGCTGGTCATTACTCGACTCACCACGCGAGTGCGCGAGGAGGCAGCGATCTCGGATCACCAGCGGCGTCTGGTGGATCGGCAGTACCAGTTGGCGCAAAGTTTGCTGGCCCTGGATCCCGAAACTACGGGGCTGGCGCGGTCGATCGAACTGTTTCAGGACGTTCTTGGGGTGCGGGCGGTTTGTTTGTTCGATGCGGCCAAAGCAGAAATCCACTGCGCGGGCAATTCCGCAAAGAGCCTCGCTGATCAAACGCGGGCAGTATATTTTTCGGGCCGCGATCGCGAGGATGTCGATTCCGGGATTCTGATTCGGTGTTTACGCGCCGCGGGAAAGACAATTGGGGCGATCGGATTGGAAGGTCTGCGTGATCCGCAATTGACGGCGGGACATCTGTGCGCGATGGCCGCCGCCATGCTGGAGAGAGCGCATGCCTTCAGCCAGGCGAGCCATGCCGCGGCCGCTGCCCAGGCCGAGCTGTTTCGCGGAGCCATTCTGGACGCTCTTGCCCACGAGTTCAAGACTCCACTGGCGACCATTGTGACCGCGGCCGGAGGCCTTCGAGAACTGGGTCCTCTGGGTCCCGAGCAACTCGAACTGACCGACATAGTGGAGACAGAGGCTTCCCGGCTGAGTTTGCTCACCTCCCGATTGCTTCGAACCGCGCAGTTAGATCGAGAACAGGTCAAGCCGCAACTGGAACTCACGAACATGGCCGAGCTGGTGGCGGGCCTGGCGGACCAGTACTCGAGACAGTGGACCGACCGAAAGCTCTCCGTTAAGGCGGAGACAGAGGCCACTGGGGTGATGGCGGACCCTGAATTGCTCCAGCTGGCTTTGCGGCAGGTACTGGACAATGCGTGCAAGTATTCCGTCCCTGGTTCTGGCGTCACGGTGAGTATCGACTCGCAGGATAAGTGGGTGGCGATACGGACATCCAACAGCGGCAGTTTCATACGGCCCAGTGAGCGTTCTCGCATCTTCGAGCGGTTCTACCGTGGCGCGGATTCGGGGCGCAGGGCGCCGGGTTCCGGGCTAGGTCTATATGTGGCGCGGAAAATAGTTGACGCGCACGGTGGGAGCCTGGATCTGGAGACAGAAGCGGCCAGTGATGCTGATACAAATACCGCTTTCCTTCTGGCCCTGCCGCGTGCGGGAGGGTCTTGATGACAACGGACCGGCTCAACACATTGGTTGTCGATGACGAGCCATCCTTTCGCCGAGTGCTGCGGACCTCTTTGGCCACCAGCGGATTCGCGATCCAGGAAGCGCGAAGTGGCGAAGAGGCGGTCACGATTCTTACACAATGTAATTTCGACTTAGTCCTGCTCGACGTCAATATGCCGGGGATGGGCGGTGTGGAGGCATGCCGCGAGATTCGCGCGCACCTGCCGAAGGTCGGCATCGTCATGGTTACAGTGCAGGATGGCGAAAGCGAAATGGTGAGAGCTTTGGAAGCTGGCGCGGACGACTATCTGACTAAGCCCATCCGGTTTCGCGAGCTTGTGGCTCGGCTAAGAGCGGTGTTGCGAAGGCTTCACATTGAGGATGCTATCGACCAGACGTTGCTGCGGGCGGGCGACTTGGAACTCGATATCAATCGCCATGTGCTTTACCGGCAAGGAGAAATCGTTCACCTCACTCCCACTGAGTTCGAACTGCTCACTCTGCTGATGCGGCATCAGGGGGCTCCGGTGACGCACGCAAAACTGTTGCGCTCTGTCTGGGGACCGGAATATGGCACTGAACTGGACTACCTGCGCTCCTTTATCAAGACCTTACGAAAAAAGATGGAAGCGGACCCCGCCCGACCAAAATATATTGTGACTGAACCTTGGGTGGGATACCGGTTCTGCAATCCGGTCGATGCGTGAGCATGGCGCCACAAAAAAAACTCACTCTGAGTTTCTCGTCGATCGAGTCCGCGCAGCTCCGAAATACCGGTTCCATCCTGCCAACCAAAGAGCTTATGCACGGTAGTTGAATTATTGATGTGCAATCTTCACGGTTTCTTCATGCCGCAGAGTCTACTCTTCTCACCACATTCGGAGCGTTGAAGCGGATGCTTCGTGCCAGGTGTCTCTGCGGATGCCTTGCGAATCGTTGGGCGTGAAAAAGGCTGTCATGTTCCGGAGTCTTTATGTGCTCTTTATGAACTTTTTACGCAACCCTTACGGGTTTTCGGATGTGATAGCGATTTGACAGCGCCCAAAGCGATTCGTCCATTTAGTCAGGGTGGACGACCACCATTGAACTCACGAAACCGGGCTTCGAGCCGGGAAGGATGCGAACTTGAAAATTACAAAAGCTCTAGTACGTAAAGCCGTAGCGGTGTCAACTTTTCCTGCGATGCTGATTTTGAGTCTCGCGCTCGGTGAGACGTCGCGGTGTTACGCGCAAACGCCGGCGCAAGCGGATGCTCCGGCGAAGGTCGTGGCGCTGAACGAGCCAGCTCCGGTAACGGACGTGTCTCCGGTCCGTCCCGCGACGGTGGCACCAGATCCTGTCAGCTCGGCGGATATTGCAAAAGAACTGGCCGCCATGAAGGCGCGCATCGAACTACTTGAAACGGAATTGAAGAGCCGCGCGGCGACGACTAACGCGTCCCTTGCGCCGGTCGTTCCGGCAAAAACGTCGTCATTGTCGATAGCAGCGCCGGTGGCGGCGGCGCAAGCGTCCGGTGATTCCTCAGCGGCCAAGTCCGTGAAACCGGAGCCAACTGTGCCTTTTGCCTATGCCGACTGGACTTGGCTGAACGGCAACCCTCGCAACAAAGACGCGGTGTGGGATTCCAAGTTCTTCACCCCAGAAATTCGATTCGACACTCATTACGTTCTTGATTTCAACCATCCGAGAGATGACACCCTCGGCGGTTCGACCGAAATCTTTAGAACCAACGAAGTCCAGGTGGAGCAAATCAGCGTTGGCGGCGATTTCCATTGGCAGAATGTTCGCGGCCGGATCTTAACCATGGATGGAATGTTCGCCGTCACTACTCCCCGCAATGACGCCAGCGCTGGGCGTGGGCAATGGGATCTTCGAGGCGCGTACAAGTATGTCTCGGAAGCTTATGGCGGGTACCACTTCGACGTGAACCACGGGCTCAACGTGGATGCGGGAATCTTTGTTTCGTACATCGGTCTTTTCAGCTACTACAACTTCGATAACTGGGCTTATCAGCCTTCGTACGTTTCTTCCAATACGCCATGGTTTTTCAATGGCATTCGGATCCAATGGTTTCCCACCGACAAACTGAAAATTGAACCCTGGTTCATCAATGGATGGCAATCGTACGGCAGGTTGGGCAGTAAGCCCGGTCTGGGAGGACAAATCCTGTATCGCCCAAAGCCATGGGTATCGCTGGTCTTCAATAACTACGGCATGGGTGAAGATACTTTGGGCGGCGCAAATGGTCAATTTGGCCGCTCCCGTATCCATACTGACGACAGCGTCGAAATCAAGTATTACGACCATCCGGAAAAGACGCTGGACAAGATTGCGTTCTCACTCACAGGAGACCTGGGATGCGAATATGGCGGTAGGGGCAACTTTGTCAGCGCCCAAGGTGTAACAATCAATAACAATGTCAATTGCCACCACAATACGGCTACGAGCAGCAAGCAGAGCTTCGCTGGCTGGATGCTCTATAACCGGTTTTGGTTCAAGAAGGATCAGTACGCTATTACCGTTGGCGGTGGCGCTATGGCCAATCCGGGACGCTACCTTACCCTGCTTCCCCCCATCAACGGAGCCGACGCTATCACCGGCTCACCCTATTTTACGCAGAACCCTGGCGATCCCTACAAGGCCTGGGACACTTCGATCACATTCAACTGGATGCCCCGACAGTACATCACTTTCCTTACCGAGTTTGGGTATCGTCACGCTAACGTTCCGTATTGGTCGGGTCGTGGTGGCATAACACCAGGCGACAATTTGTTTCCCAGCACGATTCCAAACCCGGGCGGGGGATCTGTGATCGGCACTACAACGTTTGTCCCAGGCCCGTTCTTGTCCGCGACGCCCGGCTTCACCTGCGTGCCCGGAAGCGCTGGATTCTGTCCCGATCTGCGGAAAGATGAACCCAGCATAAGAAGCGCGATCATGGTCAAGTTCTAGTGCTGAAGAGGGCTTCCTCAAGGGGAAGCCTCTCTTCGCGTGGTCAATTCACGTGCCATGGGTGCTTGTGAGGAGACGACAGTGTACGCAAGACAACCGAGAGGCGGCGTTCCGGGTCGGGTTCCCACTCCGGCGCTGCTCCGCAGATCCTCCCCCCGTACTGTCCGGCGACGGCGCGGCCTTCAGTCCTTTGGGGCGCCTTTCCAGCAGTTTCCTTAGACGCTCGGCAGAAGCGGACGTCAATCACTTCGATGTGTTACGGAAAGGTGTTACGGGGCACATGTCGCCCCGACAAAACGTGGGGGACGCGCCGTGCGGAATCTTGGGAGACTCCAGTTGTTTATCGTGGCGGATAGGGAGTTTTGATGAAGAATAGAAACCTGAGAATCGGTCTTCTTCTTGCCTCCACGTTCCTGTCGCTGCTGCTGGGCGGTTGCAATGGGCATGTGGATGCGGCGGCGGAGGCTCCGCCTCCCGCTAACATCGTCCCGGATGTGGATCTGAATCTCTTCACTGTCGACCACCCGGAGCAATTTCCGCTGGTTGCAGCCAGCGCGCATCCCACGACCTCCGAGTTAGTCGTTACCGGGACAGTTACCCCCGATGTCTCTCGCAATGTTCCGGTCGTCTCACTCGCGTCGGGACGCGTGGTGGCCATTCACGCGCGACTCGGGGACACCGTGAAGAAAGGCCAGTTGTTACTAACCATTCGCAGCGACGATGTCGCTGGCGGCTTCGATGCTTATCGCAAGGCCGTCGCCGACGAGTTGCTCGCGCGCAAGCAGTTGAATCGAGCCGCGGACCTGTATGCACACGGCGCCATTGCCGAGCAAGACCTGGAGGTCGCGCAAGACACCGCATCCGACGCCAAGGTCACGCTCGAGACCGCGACCGAGCATCTTCGGCTTCTGGGCAACGATCCCGACAAGCCCATGGGCATCGTGGACATCGTTGCGCCCACCACGGGCGTGATCACCGACCAGGAAGTGACCAACGCAGCCACTGTGCAGGCCTACTCATCGCCCAGCCCGTTCACGATTTCAGATGTCTCGTCGGTGTGGATAGTCTGCGATGTCTACGAGAATGACATGGCCAATGTCCGGCTTGGGGACACAGCGGACATCACGCTGAATGCGTATCCCGATCGTCCCTTCAAAGGAAAGGTCAGCAACATTGGCATGATCCTCGATCCGAGTATTCGCACGGCCAAGGTTCGGATAGAAGTTCAGAATCCGGGAAACATGCGGCTGGGCATGTTCGCGAAGGCCACCTTCCGCGGTCAAACCGCAGAGATGCACACGGTTGTCCCCGCATCCGCAGTGCTGCACATGCACGACCGCGATTTTGTGTTCGTTCCCGCGCCCGACAAGAAATTTCGCCGCTTGGGGGTGATAAGTGGAGATGTCTTGCCGGACGACTCAAATCTGCAAGAAATCAAATCCGGGCTCAAGCCAGGACAACAAGTAGTTTCAAACGCTCTGGTCCTGGACCATGTGCTGGCGCGGTGATGGCTGGAGAGCGTGGCGGCTAATGCTCTTGCGGCATGCCTGAAGGCATGCCCTTATACGGACCGAACTTGCGGCACGTTCTATTTCTATTAGAGGAGTGGGAAGGAAAACAGTAAAGAGGAAATGATCCGCGCCCTCGTAGATTTTGCCCTGAACAACAAGTTTGTGGTGTTGGCCATCGGGTCCTTGTTGCTGGCTTGGGGCGTCATCTCGTTTCACAACCTGCCGGTGGAAGCCTATCCCGATATCGCCGACAACTATGTGACGGTTATTACGCAGTGGCCGGGGCGTTCCGCGGAGGAGGTGGAGCAACAAGTCACCATTCCCATCGAGATACAAATGTCCGGGATGCCGCACATGACGTTTCTGCGCTCCGAGTCGATTTTCGGACTGTCGTTCGTGATCATGATCTTCGACGACAGTTCGGTGAACGACTGGAATCGTCAGAAGGTACTGGAAAGGCTTACCCAGGTCAATCTTCCTCCGGGACAAAACCTCCAACCTCAGATCGGCACCGACTGGAGCACCACCGGCCAGATCTATTGGTACACGCTGAGAAGCACAAATCCCCGATACGATCTGATGGAGTTGAGGTCCCTCGAAGACTGGGTTCTGCTCAAGCAATTCAAATCCGTTCCCAATGTGGTGGATGTTTCCGACTTCGGGGGCACGGTGCGTGAATACCAGGTGCAGGTTGATCCGAACAAACTCGTTGCCTACGGACTGAGCATCGGGCAGGTCGAGCAACAACTGGCCAACAACAACATCAATGCCGGCGGCAGTTTTGTGGAAGAAGGCCTGCAGCAGATGAATGTTCGGGCGCTCGGGCTCTTCAGCACGGTGCAAGACATTGAGCAGACCGTCTTGAAAACGCAGACCGGCACCGCGCTGCGGGTGAAGGACATCGCGGACGTGGTCCAAGGTCCAAAAATTCGCCTGGGCCACATGGCCCGAGCCAACCACATGGAGGACGGCCGCATTATCGATGAGGCCGATGTCATTGAGGGCGCGGTGCTGATGCGCAAGGGCGCGGAAGAGCAACCCACGCTCGACGCCATCCACCAGAAAGTGGAGCGGCTCAACAACGGCATTCTGCCTCCAGGTGTGAAGGTCGTGCCCATGCTCGACCGCAGCGATCTGCTCCACTACACGACGCACACGGTGATGCACAACCTACTGGAAGGGATGATTCTGGTGACGATTGTCCTCTTCCTGTTTTTGGGCAATGCTCGCGCGGCTTTCATTGTTGCGCTGACCATTCCGTTCTCCTTGCTTTTCGCCTCCATCTGGCTTGACCTGAGCAAGATTCCGGCTAATCTTCTCTCGCTCGGCGCGCTCGATTTCGGAATGGTCGTGGACGGTGCGGTGGTCATGGTCGAAAACATCGTTCGGCATTTGAGCCGCCGACAAAATGGTCACGGGCCTGGAGCCAACGCGATCGACTCCGGGTATATTGCCGCACCTAATAAAACAGTTGCCCAGTCGATCCGCGAAGCTTGCCATGAGGTACAGCGACCGGTCTTCTACGCCATTGCCATCATAATCACGGCTTACATGCCGATCTTCACGCTGCAACGAGTGGAGGGCCGGTTGTTTAGACCTATGGCCCTGACCGTAGCTTTCGCGCTGCTCGGCGCCCTGACTTTTTCGATATTGATCGCACCGGTCTTGGCCAGCGTGTTGTTTCGCGGCGGCGTTCGGGAGTGGCATAACCCGGTCATGACATACGTCACCGAGCGCTACCGCAGGCGTGTGCGCTGGTGCATCGAGCATCGCGTACTCACGGTTGGCGTCGGTTTGGCGGCGCTGGGAGTAAGCCTGTTCCTGTGGTTCAGCGGAGTGATTGGCTCGGAGTTCTTGCCGCATCTGGACGAGGGCGCCATCTGGGCACGCGGCACCCTGGCGAACAGCACGAGTCTTACCGAAGGCGAGCGGTTCACCAACAGCGCCCGCTATGTTTTCGCAGCGTTCCCGGAAGTAAAAACGGTGGTATCGCAGGTTGGACGGCCGGACGACGGAACCGACACCGGGGGATTCGGCAACACGGAATATTTCGTCGACCTGAAGCCGCATGATCAATGGCGGCCGGTGTTTCGTGAGAACAAGGAAGAACTGATCGCCGCCATGGACCGCGAGCTGGAAAAAAGATGCCCGGGGGCGATCTGGAACTTCTCGCAGCCTATCGAAGACAACGTCGGAGAAACCCTCACCGGCACCAAGGGTTCGCTTGCCTTCAAGATTTTCGGGGACGACCTGAAAACTCTCGAGCAGAAGGGCGAAGAAGTCACCGAGGTCATGTCGGGCATTCCGGGCATGCATGACGTCAAGCTGTTGCGCGATTTCGGCCAGCCTAATCTTGACATCACCATCGACCGCCGGCAGGCAGCGCGTTTTGGAATCAATGTCGCCGACATACAAGACGCCGTCCAGACGGCCGTGGGCGGGAACGCTGTGAGTCAAGTGCTGCAGGGTGAAGCGCGCTACGACGTGGTGGTGCGCTACCAGGAGCCCTACCGCAAAACTCAAGATGCTATTGCCAGGGTTCGGCTGCTTTCCCCCAGCGGAGAGCGGGTCTCGCTGGCGCAGCTCGCGAAAGTTGAGGTCAAGGACGGCGCGTATGACATCTATCGCGAAGGTAACGGCCGTTACCTGGCCATCACTTTTAACGTGCGAGGCCGTGATCTCGGTACCACGGTCGAAGAGGCGATCAAACAGATTGGCGAAAAAGTGAAGTTGCCACCGGGTTATACGGTCGGTTCGTCGGGCGAATATGAGAGCGAGAAACGCGCGGAAGCGCGTTTGCTGCTGATCGTGCCCCTGACCATCCTCGTGATCTACATCATCCTTTACACCATGTTCAAGTCGGCGAAGTGGGCGTTCCTCATCCTCACCAACGTGGCCATGGCTCGGATCGGAGGGTTGGTGGCTCTTCTGGTAACGGGGACGCACTTCAGCGTGTCTTCGGGCGTGGGCTTTCTGGCGCTGTTCGGCGTATCGGTGCAAACCGGAGTCATCATGCTCGAATACATCAATCAACTCCGTACGCGCGGCTACACCATCCCGGATGCGGCCGTTGAAGGCGCTGTCCTCAGGCTTCGCCCGATCATGATGACCATGCTGGTGGCCACCCTGGGATTGCTGCCCGCCGCGCTTTCCCACGCCATCGGGTCCGACTCGCAGCGGCCGTTCGCGATTGTGATCGTGGGTGGGCTGATTTCGGACTTGGTGATGAGCATCGTCCTGATGCCGACTTTATATGTCTGGATTGCTCGCGATGGCGACAAGCTTCCGGAGCAGGAGGCGTCCTTTGAAACCTAGTCGTTGGGTCCGGCACGCTCACGAACTCCGGCGAGGCTTGTTCGCGCGCATCGAGTTCGCTTGCACCCTGTTCGCGTGCACACTGGCAACAACCTTTGCGTTCGGTCAAGCCCCGGGACCCGTCCGGATCACGCTCGACGAAGCCATACAAATGGCGATGCAGCATAACCACAACCTGCTGGCCGCTCGCACCACGATTCTGCAGAGCCAGGCGGAGGAGACAACGGCCAACCTGCGCCCCAACCCAACACTGTTTGGCGATTGGGAGTACCTGCCGCTCTTTTCACCCGCGAATGAGAACAGCACCTACTATCGCGACTCAACCGAGGCTGACTTGGGTTTGGGCTACCTGATCGAGCGCGGCAAGAAGAGGCAGCACCGATTGCAGGCGGCGAAGGATATCACCGAGCAGACGCGTTCGCTCGTGGCCGACAACGAACGCGGCCTTACATTCAATGTGGCATCGCTGTTCGTGAATGTGCAACTCGCCGAATCGACGCTCGAACTGGCAAAAATGGACTTGAAAAGCTTCGGGAAAACCGTAGAAATCAGCGAGCTGAGCTTCAAGGCAGGCGCCATCAGCGAGGATGACTACCTGAAAATCAAGTTGCAGTTGCTGCAGTTCGAGACCGACCTTCAGCAGGCCGAGCTCGCCAGGGTTCAGGCGCTCTCGGACCTGCGGCAATTGCTCGGATACGAATCCGTTTCCTCCGACTATGACGTGTCTGGGCCGTTCGATTATCGGCCAGTGAAGGGCAATCTTGAAGACCTGCAGCTCAAAGCCATGCAGAACCGGCCAGACTATCGTGCGGCACGAGAAGGTGTGACCGCGGCGAGCAGCCAGTACGAGCTGCAGAAGGCGATTGGCAAACAGGACGTCACCGTGCAGGCGAACTACTCGCACACCAACGGCATCAACGCCGCCAGCTTCTACGGCAGCATCCCGCTTCCGATTTTCAATCGCAATCAGGGCGAGATTGCACGAACACGCTTCGCCATCACCCAGGCGCAAGAGCAGGAAAAAGCCACGAGCGGTCAAGTAATGACCGATGTGAACGATGCCTATGAGGGGCTGCGGGAGAACGACCGCGTGATTCAGCTCTATCACTCGGGCTATCTCGAGGTCGCGCAGAAGGACCGCGACATCAGCGAATACGCTTACCAGCGCGGCGCGGTGAGCCTTCTCGATTTTCTGGACGCCGAACGCAGTTATCGAGCCACGCAGCTTGCTTACCGGCAAGCCCTGGCCGCATACTTGCTGGCTTTGGAGCAGCTTCGAGAAGCGGTTGGTGTAAGAGTTCTGCCGTAAGGTGTCATCGGCAGTCCGCTGTAACTTGGAAACCAGGCGGCGAGTCGGGTAATGATCGCCGAAGGAGCCCGGTCTGTGAACAAGCAAGAGGTGCGGCGCCGGATCGAAGAAGTCGGCATCATTCCGTCCATTCGGGTGTCTTCGACCGATGATGCGCTGTTCGCCGCCGAGGCGGTCTCGCGCGGGGGCATCCCGATCGTGGAAGTGACTTTGACCGTGCCGGAGGCGATCAAAGTGATTTCGCATGTAGTGCAACGCGTGCCGGAAATGATTGTCGGTGCGGGCAGTGTGTTGGACGCGGAAACGGCGCGCCGTTGTTTGGATGCCGGAGCGAAATTCCTGACCAGTGACGGCCTTGATCCCGAGACGGTGAAGTTCGCCGTCAAAGAAGATGTAGTCGTCATTCCCGGGGCCCTAACTCCTACGGACGTGATCGCGGCGTGGAAGCTCGGTCCTGATTTTGTCAAAATTGTTCCTTGCGCGCACGTCGGCAACGACAGCTACATTCGTTCTCTGAAGGCCATGTTCCCAAATGTTCCGTTGATCGCGGCTGGAGGCGTGAATCAGCGGACTGCGCTCGGCTTCCTTTTGGCGGGTGCGGTGGCCCTTGGAATTGGCGGAGACTTGATCCCCAGGGAGGCGATTCGGCGCCGCCAGCCAGATCGAATCGCGGAATTGGCGCGACGGTTTAAGAAAGCTGTCAGCAGCGCTCGCGGAGAATGACCTGGCACCATTTGTATTCATTGTTCATTGCACTGGAATATACGTCCTTAGTTGGTAAGTACCCCTGGAAGTCTGTCCCTGACAGGGAAGCACCCTTTTCTTTATGACTTCCTTATGAACTCTTTACCCTCTTTTTACGGCGCTCCGCATTTAATAGATGATGCGGAAGCCGCCTTCGATCTGAGTGGAATCATTTCATCGCTTGCTCCTGTTGTGCGTGTTTGCTGAGGGAGGATATCCGGTATGCAGGACGTGATCTTTGTGGTGGTTGCGATAGTCTTCTTCGTGCTATCGCTCGGTTATGTGCAATTCTGCGATCGAATTCGCTGAGGACAAAATCAATATGAATGCTGAATCGATCATCATGCTGATCGTAAGTGCAGGGTTGATGGTGTACCTGCTCTATGCGTTGCTGAGACCGGAGAAATTCTGAAATGACAAGCAATGGCTGGATACAGATCGGCATATTTCTAGCTCTGATTC
>DATFZT010000192.1:0-49222 GCA_035314185.1 Terriglobales bacterium | reverse complement strand
ACCGGCCACGTGAATCCACGTTAGTTGGCCGATGGAGTGCCGTTCGGCGTAGGCCTATCCGGTCCCCACCATTTCATAAACTTTGGGGAGGCCGATCCCCAAGATGGGAGGCTCAGATGCCAGAGCCTGTATGCCGGCCTCTCCCGAAAGATTGATCCACAAAATACGAAACTGCGCCCGCGATTCGCCGAGTTGCACGTCGAGCAGTTCTCCGGCCTGGACCTTCGAGCGCACGCCCATCAGAACTGCCCCAGTGTCGCTGACGTTGCGCGCCCGAACCAGTTCGGCGAAAGGCCGCGTCATCCTGTCCACTCCCCAGATGCGTACCGTCAACTCCAGGCTCAAACGTCGCTCTTTCCCTCGATCCATTTACGCCCCGAATGTCGCTGTAACGATTTCAAGCGGAATCATAACTACGTACGCCCAAAAGCGAAACGTCACATCAGTTACTCGCTAAAGAGTTCCCGAAGTTACGTTGCAGAGGCGAGAAAATACGCGATGGAATAGTCGGGGTGGTTAGCGAAATAGCTATAGCGAAGAGATATTACAAGAAGCACTTGTATTTCACGCCAAACACTTTCGCACCCAAACAAAGGACTTAGTCGAGGTCTTCAAGCGAGCAGGCTCCCGGCCCCCGAGCGTCGCCGCACGATCCACAGGGACCCGCCGACCCTGCCGAGAAAGACGGCCGGTTTCCCGCTCCGCTCTTCGCGGCCACGGCGAACACGGAGAGCTGCGGTTCCAGTTTCTTACTCTGGCACTTCGGGCACTCCGCTTCTTGTTTGCCGAAGACCAGAGCCTCGAACTCGTGCTGGCATTCCTTACAGATGTACTCAAAGATGGGCATGAAGAAAACTCCACAAAGAAAATTGCTGTCTTCTATTTAAAATCAAAGTGTGGGTACTTCGCAAACACATAGTGAGACGCGTCCTTTCACACCACGTCGCTGGTTGAGCGGCGGACATGTGCAGACGGTTGCCAGCTTCTTGATCCCGCGACGTTTTCATTTGCCGGCGTCGGAGGAGCGGTTCATCGAAGTAGCGCCCGGCGTCGAGGTGCTTTGCCACTGCCACTGGCAGGCGGATCGAACGCGCGCGCTGACCATCATTATTGTTCATGGGCTGGAAGGGTCGAGCGAATCGCAGTACATGCTCGGCATCACCGAAAAGGCGCTGGCCGCGGGGATGAATGTGATCCGCTACAACCAACGCAACTGTGGCGGCACGGACGCGCTCGCCCCGGTGCTCTATCACTCGGGGCTGTCGAGTGACGTCGCGGTGGTGGCGCGCGAGGTCATCGCGCGCGACGGCGTTTCGCGCCTGGCGCTGGTCGGATTCTCGATGGGCGGCAACATCGTGCTGAAGTTGGCAGGGGAGTGGGGATCGCAGGCGCCGCCGCAATTTCGTGCTGTCGCCACGTGTTGTCCGGCGATTGATCTGGCGAAATCGGCGGACACGCTGCACCAACCGGCCAACCGACTTTACGAAACCTATTTCTTGTGGGCGCTGCACCGGCGAATGCTGCATAAGGCGCGGCTTTTCCCCGATCACTTCGACGTCGGCCGGCTGCGCGGCCTCCGCAGCCTGCGCGCGTTTGATGACAAGGTGACGGCTTACTATTGCGGCTTTACGGGCGTCGACGATTACTATGACCGTGCTTCGGCGGCGCACGTGGTGGAGCGGATCGCGGTGCCGACACTGATTTTGTACGCGGCGAATGATCCGTTCATTCGCATTACGGCGGAGACGCGGCGGAAAATATCGGCGAACCATAACATCAGCTTCGTGGAGACGGAGGATGGCGGACATTGCGCGTTTATCGGAACACCTGCTCGGTCACCTGTTGGATCGCCCGCTGGGATGGGGAAGGACGGCGATGGTGGTTATGGCGACGGTTATTGGGCGGAGCACAAGATCGTGGACTTCCTGAGCAGATTCTAATGGATGCGTTCTAATGGGTACCTTCCAAGGGCTGGGTTCTGATGGACGCTGATTTCTCGATCGAGCTGGGGCGGGAAGATCCGGTGCTGGATTTTCCGTGGAAAGATCCGGCCGGAACGCTTGCTTACGTTGACCTTAGGTGCCATCCGGAGTTGATGGCGCAAATCGAGGAGGCAGAAGAGTTCCCCGAGCTGCGAGAGTTTCTTCGGGCAATGAACTCGGCGCGGAGCATGGTGGAGACGGCAAAATGCGATGTGTGGTCGACTACGGAGTTGAGTCCGGAGGAAGAACTCTTCAGGGCGTCGTATAAGTACGCGAGTTATGTGGACGTGGTGCTCTCTAACATTGACGCGCGGCTATCCTTACCCGCTCACGAACAATTTGTTAGGAAGCTGATTGAGTTGCTGCGCCGGACGCCGGAGACTCCCTCGGCCGCAGAAGTGTGCGTGCGGCGGTGTTACTTCGAGGAGGACGGCGACGTCCGGGAAGGTTATTACTTCACTTTGTATGTGAGCGGCTACGGAAAGGACGACGTCAGCGCGCGTCTGAATTGGGGAGTGGGGCTGAAGCTGATGGGAAATGCGGTCTTGCAGCTGTCGGCGGGCGGGGCGGGGTAAGGGGAAGCTGCAAAGGGTCTGAGCGAAGCCGAGCTGCGCTCGGTTTGGACGGGCGGGGCGCCCGTCCCCACACGATCAAACCTACGCGGCTTGGAATCTTCGACTCAACCTCTTCCAGTCAAACGTCTTCCAGTCGATCCTGGTGCGGACTAATGAAAGAAGTAACATGAATAGGAATATTTCCAGCAGTCCTCGCGAGGCGGTGGGGATGGATTCGGCTCGTTTGGGGAGGATGGAGAAGCGTCCGTAGACGAATTCTATGTGGACCCAGTAAACGAGTAATGACGTCTGGCCTAGCTGGATCAGCGGGCTAAAACCTCGCGTTGCCAGTCCCCAGCGACACCAGGCATAAGTCAGGAAGCAGATTATTAACAACATACCTATGCGCATCATTAAAAAGTTAGGACTGGTGTGCCAGTAATCGTAAGTGGAGTAGAGGTGGAAGGAAGAGTGATCGAGTTGGTAGGCTGCACCGATTGCTATGGCTCCGACGGCGGCGAACAGTGCTAGCGTTTTCGCGGGCTGGTTACGAGCGTCTGTGAAAAGAAGATCGCTGAAGACTATGAATCCGGCGGCCAGGCCGGCGAAGGCGAATGCAGCCCAGGGAAAGAGCGGGAAGAGCCAGGATTGGGGAGCTCCCAGGTTGTGGCATCCGTCGATGTAGGACTCGAGCGGCCAGGGCAGCCAGGTTGGGCGCCAGTTGGTGTAGAGGGGCGGTGTCAGCAGGGCTATTAAAGCGACGGTGGCGATGGCAGCAGCTACTATCCCGAACCGAGAGCTGATGTGGCCACGGGCGGCTTCCGACCCGCGCTCGGCTTGGACCGGCGAGGGCGCCCGTCTCCACACTTGCAGGACCATGCCGCAGAGGAGCGCCATCAGCATCATGGATAGGCCAATGATGTTCAGTACGTCCACGCGGAGTAAGTCGGACCGTGGGGCCCATCCCCAGGCGATGAGAAATTCCTGCAGGCGGAAGAGCAGACCGAAGGCGAAGATTTCGGCGCCACGCCGGAGCATGGTGCGGGTGATTTCTGCCGTGCTCAGGTTCTTGCGGATGAGTTTGTCGGTAACGAGCGCGAAGGAAATTCCGGCCAGAAATAGAAAGAGCGGAGCGGGGAGCGTGCCGAGAGTTTGCGATCCCGTGAGGAATCTGGTGTTGCGGGCGTCGCCGCCGAGCCAGGCGTCGTAGCAGTGCGTCTGAAACATTAGGACGCAGGCCAGGCCGCGCATCCAGTCGATCCAGGCAAGACGCGAAGAAGGGGCCGAAGTCACGGACGAGAGTGTAACGTGCGAGCCGGGGCGGGGCCAAGATAAAAGGCGCGGGCGGGCGGCCCACTTCTCGAAAAGCGCGAGAAGTGGGGCACCCCGGTTTGTTTCTCTGCTAACCCTCGCGAGTGATGTCCCCGCCAGCGCGCGCCGAACGGAGGCGTGCTAGCATTTTTGGGGAAGGAATCCACGTGAAGCGCTGGTTTGGTATCGGCACCACCGTTTTGGGTCTGATGATCGGGGGTGGTTTCTCGCCTCTGGCATTCGCTAAGGATGAGCCTAAATGGATGGAGGTGCATTCTACGCATTTTTCCGTGCTCACGGATGCTGGGGAAAAACGCGGGCGGGAAATCGCTTTGCGGATGGAGCAGATGCGAGCGGTTTTTGGACAACTGCTTCTGAAAAACAAGCTGACAATGGCAGTCCCGATCACCGTCATTGCACTCAAGAGCGACAAGCAGTATGGCATGGTGGCTCCGGCAAAGCAGAGCATGGCGGCTGGATTCTATGTGCCGGGACCGGATCGGGTTTATATCGTCCTGAATCTTTTTGATGCCGATCCGTGGCGGGCGGTGGCGCATCCGCTGGCGCATTATCTGTTGAATTACAACTATCCCCCGGCGCAGGGATGGTTCGACGAAGGGCTGGCAGAATATTTTGGATCGATATACATCGGCAAACAAGTGGAGCTTGGAGGCGATCCGGAACTGGCGCCGGAGTGGCACGAGGATGTCTTCGATGAACTGAGGCGAGACCCGAATGTGCCACAGTCGCTGACGCAGTTAGTAAGTTCTCCGGTATGGCTGTCGATGGTGGACCTGTTCACAATGAAACACGACGGGTCGGGGACGCGTGAGGGGACACACAACACTTTGTATTACGCGCAGTCCTGGATGGTCGTCCACTATCTGGTGAACACGAACAAGCTGCCGGAGGCGGGGACTTACTTCGATCTTGTGCTGAATCAAAAAGTGCCAGTGGAGAAGGCGATGGTACAGGCGTTCGATATGTCACCGGCGCAGATGGAAGAGGCGGTGAAAGGCTATTTCAAAACACTGAGCGGGTTGGGCATTGCGCTCGATCAGGCTAAGAAGCCGATTGCAGATCCGGTGGACGCTCAGCAGCCGGATCGTCTGGCTCTGCCGTTTGATGCGGACGACATCGGAATGGTGGTGAATCCGGTTAAGGATGAGGAAGCGCGAGCGGTGATTGGCGATGTCATGACGCGCGTTCCGGAGCACCACGATCAAGCGCTGCACGATCTGCAGCAGTTGATCCTGGATCCAAAAGATAATGAGGCAGCGCATCGCGGGTTGGCTTGGGATGATATTCGCCAGAAGAAGTTCGACGCGGGCACCGACGAACTGGACAAGGCGACCTATCTGAATCCGCGCGACCCATGGATTTGGTATTACCGTTCGGTGCTGAAGTATCGGAAAGCGCAGGCGACGCGGCAAGAGATGCAGGGGTTGGCGAACATGATGCAGGATCTGCGGGCGGTGGCGGATTGGTATCCGGAGTTAGCTGACGCTTATAACATGCTGGGCATGGCGCGGGTGGAGGGTGGCGGAATCAACTCAGCGCTGGAGGCACAACGGCAGGCGATCGCGCTGGCGCCGCGGAATATGGAGTATCAGTTCAACCTGGGGCAGATTTATGTTGCGGGGAAGAAGTGGGATCTGGCGCGGGAGGTGTTTACTCGGCTGAAGGAGGGATCGGATCGGGCTGCGGCGGGCGCGGCGGAGCAGCAGTTGGACGATTTAGAGACACTGCAAAAATATGGAGTGCGTCCGCAGCGGGCCGGGGAAAGCGCGGTGCCGGCGGGCGCGGCCAGCACTCCGGCAGGGGGGACGAGCGCGACTGCAACGACCGCGAGCGCAGCACAGAATCAAGATGACGATACGGACGCGCCGCCGAAACCAGCGCCGGTCAAGCCGGGGACGACCGGGCCGGTGCAATTTCTGAAAGGCAAAATCGTGAGTAGCGATTGCTCGAAGCCTCCCGAGGCTACGGTTACTATCTTGAGCGGCATGACGACTTATAAGATGCATGCGTCGGATTACAAATCGCTGCTGATTATCGGGGAGGACCAGTTTTCCTGCGAGTGGAAGAATCGTCCGGTGTCGGTGAATTATCGAGCGGTGGGAAAAAACGGAGGAGAAATCGTCTCCGTGGAAGTGCGGTGAGAATCATGGGCCAGCAAGCGGAACGTCGGCAGGCGCGTTGTTCTTGATTTCGTAAAAGATATGAGTCTTGAAGCGGGCGATGGTTCCTTTGGGACCGACCGCCCAGCCATTAGCGCCATAAAAACTGACGGCGTTGAGATTCAGGTAGTCGGTGTGCTGCCAGTGCATGGTCTGGCCGAGTTCCTCGTGGCTGATGTCGGTGCCATTCGGACCGACTGCAGCAAAATCGCCATTTCCGAATTCGCCGACCGCTGAGCGGTAGCCTCCGGGTTGCTGCTCGGCAAGATGCCAGGTTGCGCCGGAATCATTTGAATAAGCGGCCACGCGTTTCGCGCTGGCCGGATCCTTGTAGTCGCCTCCAACTGCTACTACCAGGAAGCCGCCGCAGGCGACGCTGAAAATTCCGCTGGACGGGCCGCCGCTGGCAATCGGCGTATCAACCGCGGTCCATGAGCGTCCGTGATCAGCGGAGCGAAAGACACGCGCGACGGCGGCGCCTCCAGTGCCAAAGTAAATGTCGCCATCCTCGGAGAAGGCAATGGCGCTGTTGCTAGCGGCGAACGCTCCTTCTTTGGGAAGGGCGGCGGGCATCTTCTCGCGCGGCAGTTCTTTCCAGTGTTCGCCGTCGTCGGTGCTCAGGACCAGGAATTTCCCATCGACCGGATCGCTCAACGCCAGGCAATGCGTTTTCGAATCGCAGGCCAGCGAATCAAGAAAAAAGCCGGGGCGTTTGTCGGAGTATTGCAATTTCCAGCTCTGACCGCCGTCGGTAGTCTTGTAGATACGGGATTTATCGCCATCGCCGCTCGACATGACATAGGCGGCATCCGCGTCGAACGCCGCGATGGCGCGAAAATCGAGATCGCCGCCTCCTGCCACGGTGAGTTGCTTCCATGTTGCTCCGTCGTTGGTTGAGCGCAGAATGACTCCATTTGAACCGGACGCCCAGACGACATACTCGTGTTCCTCCGTGGGCTCAAAACTGACGCTGACGCCGCGCAGGTTGGTTTCGAGGCCGATGGTCTGAACGGACCACCAGGAATCCGACGCGAAGACACTGGGGGCGGGGCTCGCAGCGACGATGATGACGAAGATGATAGCTAGCGCGCGCACTGGGGAATTGTAGAGCAGCCGTCGCGATTCGAGCGAAGTCACTTCTTTCGGATGCTGGAGGCGCGGCGCATGCGCGTGAATGATCGGCGCCTGACCAGAGTCGATAGAACAATGGAAGTCGAGGTCGTGCCGAAAGGGGTCAGTTTGTCGATCAGTCGCTCGAGATGCTGCACCGATTCGACGGCCACTTTCAGGGTGAACGAATCGGCGCCGGTGCCGCGATGGCATTCGAGAACTTCGGGCATGTCGCGGACGGCTTTCGCGATGCGCGCGAAGACGTCGCCTACAACGCTGATGCGGATGAACGCCGCGATGGGTAAACCGATCTTGGCCGAATTCACCTCAGCGCGGAAGCCGGTGATGATGCCGGCGTCTTCCATCTTGCGGACGCGTTCAGCGACGGCAGGAAGTGTCAGGCCGACGCGACGTCCGAGTTCGGCAAACGAGAGGCGGCCGTTCTGCTGAAGCTCTTCGAGAATATGCCAGCCGGTTTCGTCAAGTATTGCATTATCGAAATCCATTTAAGCATTGTACTTTAGAAAGTATAGTAGAAGTGCAATGTCGCTTAACGTGTCGTATTTACGAATCCTTCGCTTCCTCCAACAATGGTTCCAGCGCAGTTTCAGTTAGAGGGGGCCACAGAATGGCATTTGAGAACATCCAGTGGACGTGGATGAACGGCGAATTTGTGCCTTGGGCCGAGAGCACAGTGCCGCTTTCCACGCACGCTCTGCATTACGGCACCGGAGTGTTCGAAGGTATTCGCAGCTATGCGGTGAACGGCGAACCGGCGATCTTTCGCCTGGACGCTCACCTGGAGCGCTTCTACCAATCGGCGGCGGTGTATGGCATGCGCATTCCTTTCCGGCGGGAGCAGTTGGCGGAAGCGATCTGCGGATTGATTCGGCGCAACCGGCTGACCGAAGCCTACATCCGGCCGATTGCGTATATGGGAGCGGAGACATTGGGCATCCGCGCGCAGTGCTCGACCGAAACGGCGATTCTGGCGTGGCCCCACATGGCGCACATTCGGGAAGAGAGCCGGCGGCGTGGCGCGCGGCTGACCGTTTCTCCATACCGAAAATTTGATGCGCGCATGATGCCGACCACCGCCAAGGCTTGCGGGCAGTATCTGAATTCGCTTTTGGCCACCATGGAGGCATCGCGCCGAGGCTATGATGAGGCGTTGCTGCTCAACATCGACGGCAACATTGCGGAAGCTGCAGTGGCGAACGTCTTTGTGGTGAATGGACGCAGGCTGCGCACCAACGACGAGAAGTCGTCGATACTGATGGGAATTACCCGGGACTCGGTCCTTCAGTTGGCAGTGGCCGAAGCGTTCGAGGTGGAGGTAGGTACGATCACGGTGGAGGACCTGCTCCACGCAGATGAAGCTTTTCTCTGCGGCACGGCTTGCGAGATTGTGCCGGTGGCGGAACTGGATGGCAAACAGATCGGACGGGTCTCGCCGGGGCCGGTGACCGAGCAGATTCGTGGCGCATTTGATCGCGCGAAGACGGGTGCTTCGCGCGAGTGGGCTCATTGGCTGCATCGCGTGGCGGCGGAAGGGGTAACGGTTTGGACCGCGGCTTCCAGGTAGATGCGCGATGGTGGCGGCGCTCCGGCAAACGATGAAGTCGCGATGAGCTGGCGATAAAATATCAGTGTGGGGGAATCGGATGGAAAATCCGCTCAAGCTGAAACGCATTCACCACGTCGAATTCTGGGTGGGCAACGCGCGGCAGGCTGCCTACTTCTATCGTAAGGGATTCGGTTTTTCCCAAGTTGCGTACAGCGGACTGGAAACCGGCCAGCGTCAGAGAGCTTCTTATGCGATGTGTCAGGGTAAGGCGAACTTCATCCTGACTACGCCGATGACGCCGGACGATTTGGCGGCGGAGCACATCCGCAAACATGGCGATGGCGTGCGCGACATCGCGTTGGAAGTGGAGGATGCGGATCAGGCGTTTGCCGAGGCGGTCCGTCGAGGAGCGCAGCCAGCCGAGGAGCCGCATGACATCAAGGATGAACACGGCGCCGTTCGTCGTGCCGCGGTCCACACGTATGGCGACACGATCCATTCGCTGATCTCATATAAGGATTACAAAGGGCCATTTCTGCCTGGGTACATGGCGGCGCCGCTTGCGGGCGACGATTGCGGAATTCTGCGCATTGACCACATCGTGGGGAATGTGGAACTGGGCAAGATGCAGGATTGGGCCGACTACTACACGCGCGTTTTCGGGTTCCACCGTTACATCACGTTTGATGACAAGGATATTTCGACCGAGTACAGTGCGTTGATGAGCATTGTGATGTCGGACGATTCGCATTCGGTGAAGTTTCCGATCAATGAACCGGCTGCGGCGCGCAACAAGAGCCAGATTCAGGAATACATCGAAGCGTACGGAGGAGCGGGGGCGCAACACATCGCGCTGCAGTGCAAGGATGTGGTGTACGCGGTAGGTAAACTGCAACGCAACGGGCTTGATTTTCTGCGCGTTCCCGACGCCTATTATGCGGCGCTGCCATCGCGTGTCGGGCCGGTGGAGGAATCGCTCGCAGAGTTGCGCTCGCTGGGTATACTTGTGGACCGCGACGAAGAAGGCTACCTCTTGCAGATTTTCTCGAAGCCAGTGGAGGATCGGCCGACCGTGTTCTTTGAAGTCATCCAGCGCAAGGGCAGCCGCGGATTTGGCAAAGGGAATTTCAAAGCGTTATTTGAATCGATCGAATTGGAGCAAGGGCGACGAGGGAATCTGTAGGCATGCCTAATCCAGGAGCGAAGACACCGCGGAAGACCGAGTTGCGTTATCAACTTCAGTATCAGTATCAATCGGGCTTCGGCAACGAGTTCGCGAGCGAAGCGGTGGAAGGTGTGTTGCCGCGCGGGCAGAATTCTCCTCAGAAAGTGGCGCATGGGTTGTACGCGGAGCAACTGAGCGGCACGGCGTTCACCGCGCCGCGGGGCCTCAACAGGCGGACGTGGCTTTACCGGATGCGTCCGTCGGTGGCGCACAAGCCATTCGAACCTATCAGCCCGGGGAGGCTGCGCAGCGCGCCGTTTGACGAGGTGCCGACACCGCCGAACCAGTTGCGCTGGATGCCCATTCCGATTCCGGCTTCCTCACAGCGCACCGACTTCATCGATGGCCTGATCACCATGGCGGGCAACGGCAATACTCATACGCACGCAGGCGTTGCGATTCACATCTACGTTGCCAACACTTCGATGACGGATCGTTTTTTCTACAATGCCGACGGCGAGATGTTGATCGTGCCACAAACGGGACGGCTGCTGTTGCGCACGGAGATGGGTGTTCTCGAAACCGGTCCTGGCGAGATTGCGGTGATTCAACGGGGAATTCGTTTTCGCGTCGAACTTCTGGAGAAAGAAGCGCGCGGGTACATCTGCGAGAACTACGGCGCGCTGCTTCGTCTGCCGGATCTGGGGCCGATTGGCGCGAACGGGTTGGCGAATCCGCGCGAATTTCTGGCTCCGGTGGCGGCGTTTGAAGATCGAGAAGGCGATTACCGGATTGTGACCAAGTTTCAGGGAAGACTGTGGGCAGCGGCGATCGATCACTCGCCGCTGAACGTGGTTGCGTGGCACGGGAACTACGTGCCTTATAAGTACGACTTGGCGAACTTCAATTGCATAAACACGGTGAGTTTCGATCATCCCGACCCGTCGATTTACACGGTGCTGACGTCGCCTTCGGAAATTCCGGGGACCGCCAGTGTTGACTTCGTGATTTTTCCGCCGCGATGGATGGTCTCCGAGCATACGTTTCGTCCGCCGTGGTTCCATCGCAACTTTATGAACGAGTTCATGGGGCTGATTCGCGGCGAATATGACGCCAAGGCGGAAGGATTCGTGCCGGGTGGGGCCAGCCTGCACAATTGCATGGCGGGTCATGGGCCCGATGCTGAAACGTTCGAGAAGGCGAGCCAGGCGGAGCTGAAGCCGGTTTTTCTGGGCGACACCATGGCGTTCATGTTCGAGACTCGCTTCGTGTGCCAGCCGACGAAGTTTGCGTTGGAAACTTCTGAGCTTGACCATCAGTACTTCGAGTGCTGGCAGGGATTGCGGAAGAAGTTCAAGACGTAGGGACAGCCGCCCTCGGCTGTCCGGCGCGGCGGAGGCCCGCCACGCTCTTGAGTGCAGAGATGAATGAGTGAAACCACGGCGAACTGCGCTCGCCTGGACAGCCGAGGGCGGCTGTCCCTACGTGGGCTTTGTCTCAGGATGCAAGAAGGTGATGAATTTGCCAGCTTCCCAGACGGCGTCAAATTCCGCAGATGCCTTGGATGCCGCCGGTGTTCTGCTGCGCGGCCTGATCGACTATGCGGGATTATTTCCTCCGGCATCGTTGACCATGGCTGCGTCGGTGGCTAACTACGACGCATATTCGCGGTCGCAATGGAGCTGGATCCTGGGGCGATTTATCGTCCCGGTGGTGCGGCTCGGGGAATTCGAAGAAGCGTTTGGCGGATTGCCAGCCCCAGCGCGTGCAACCGGCCTCACGAACTGGCGGCTATCTGTTCTTCTGGGCTCGGATCCGTCGGCGGATGTCGCTCGCATTCACGAATTCAACGTTCGAATGGCGGGCTCCAGTTCCAGCAGGAGGGCGGTGGTCGAGTCGGTTGAGGTGAAGGTCACGAGTGCCGAAGAGGTCAGACGACTGTCGGGAATCATCCCATCTGAGCTTGCGTGCTATTTCGAAGTTCCGCTGTCCTGTTGCGCGGAGTGCATTGCGGCGGTAGCCGAGTGCCGACGCAGAGCCAAGATACGGACAGGCGGCGAGACGGCCGACAAGTTTCCCGCTCCCGAGAGCGTGATCGAATTCATTCGCCTGTGTGCGGTGGCCAATGTTCCCTTCAAGGCAACGGCGGGACTGCACCATCCACTGCGCTCGGTGCACCGCTTTACCTATCAACCGGAGAGCCCATCGGGAATCATGCACGGCTTTATAAATGTTCTTCTGGCAGCTGCATTTCTACGGGCGGGTATGAAAACCAGAATTGCGATTCAGCTACTCGAAGAGCAATCTGCGTCGGCAATCCACTTTGATTTGGACGGAGTCGGCTGGCGCCAGCATCGCCTTGGCCGGCATGAAATTTCCGGAGCGCGCCAGGGCTTCGCGGTTTCGTTTGGGTCGTGCTCATTTACAGAGCCGATCGACGACTTAAGATCTCTCCACCTCTTATGAAACGCCGGTTATGAAACCGATTCTCGACGAGACTCACGACTCCAAAGTGCGAAGTTGGGTTGAATCCGCCGACCTTGCCGGCTCGGATTTTCCCATTCAAAATTTGCCCTTCGGAGTTTTCCGGCGGCGCCATGCCGGGGCCGAGGCGAGCGTGGGGGTTGCAATTGGAGACCGCATTCTGGACCTCGCCGGAATGAACAGCGAGGGCTTGTTTACGGACGACAGTATGCGGCTCGCGGTGCATGCTTGCGCATCCGATTCGCTGAATGCACTGATGACCCTCGGAGCTGGTCCGCGGCGTGCTTTGCGCCGGCGTCTTCATTCTATTTTGCGTCAGGGCACGTCCGCCTCTGATCGGCAGGCTGCATCGCGCCATCTCGTCGCACAGGTGGATGTTGAGATGCTTCTGCCCGCAACCGTCGGCGACTACACGGATTTTTATGCCTCGATCTTCCACGCCACCAATGTGGGGAAGCTGTTTCGCCCCGATAATCCGTTGCTGCCGAATTACAAACACATCCCGATTGGCTATCACGGGCGGGCGTCGTCGCTGGTGTCTACGGGAACGCCGATCCGGCGCCCGTTTGGCCAGACACGCGATGGAGATGCAGCTCCGAAATTCAGGCCGACCAACGCGTTGGATTACGAACTGGAACTTGGCTTCCTTGTGAGCGCTGGAAATGTGCTGGGAGAAGCCATTCCCATCAGCGAAGCGGAAGAACATATCTTTGGAATCTGCCTGCTGAATGATTGGTCGGCGCGGGACATTCAGGCTTGGGAATATCAGCCGTTGGGACCTTTCCTGGCAAAGAGTTTTGCGACTTCACTCTCGCCATGGGTGGTGACGATGGAGGCGCTATCTCCGTTTCGCACGGCCGCTTTTGCGCGCGCGGAAGGCGATCCGGCGCCGTTGCCTTACCTTTTCGACCAGAACGACCAAGAGCAGGGTGGTCTCGACTTGTGGCTGGAAATTTCTCTTTTGTCGGTCCGGATGCGGGAAGCCGGCATCGCTCCCGTGGTCTTAGGCCGCAGCAATTTTCGCGATATGTACTGGACCATGGCGCAGATGCTGGCCCACCACGCGAGCAACGGCTGTAATTTGCGCGCCGGCGATTTGCTGGCGAGCGGAACTGTGTCGGGTGAGGACAAGAGCGCGCGCGGCTGCCTACTGGAGCTCACCGCGCGCGGCAAGGATCCGATTACGCTGCCGACCGGCGAGCAGAGGAAATTTCTGGAAGACGGAGACGAAGTCATCCTCCGGGGATTCGCGGAACGCGACGGGTTCCGCCGCATCGGACTGGGCAGTTGCCGCGGAGCGATTCTGCCCGCGTTGGCGACCTGACAAGTCTCGACACCGAGCAGCGGAGCGGACCCGCGCGCGGCTTGTTGTGACAGCGGTCACAGCCAGCGGTGATCACGGTCGCAAACGGCTTTCTCCTCTACATGCTACATCTAGCGGACGGCGCGGGTCCGCGTTGGGAACTCCTGGAAGGAATAAAGCGTCGCCACGGCCCGGTGTGCCCCTGAGATTCCAGTTAGCGATGCACTTTGAAAACGTTTTACATACGAGGTGGATTGTGAAGCAACTGACTCTACTCGCAGTTATTCTGGTTTTCTTGGTTATCCCGGGATTGGCTCAACAGCCAATCACTATCGGATTCACCGTCTCCAAGACCGGTGCGCTGAACGTCGATTCCCTGGAACAAGACCGCGGGTTTGAACTCTGGCGCGATCAGGTGAACAATGCCGGGGGCATCAAGGCCGGTGGCAACACCTACAAGGTGCAGTTCGCCAGCTACGACGACGAATCCAACTCCAAGCGCGTGCAGCAGCTCTACAGCCGCATGATCCTTGAGGACAAGGCCGACTTTCTGTTCAGTCCGTATTCGTCCCCGCTAACCGCGACCGCCGCCGTAGTGACGGAGCAGTATGAGAAGATCATGCTCACCACCGGTGCGGCCGAGCCAAAAACCTACACGCTGGGCAACCAGGACCTGTTCCAGATGTTCGCGCCCGCTCCCGAATATCTGAAGGTTGCCCTCGACGCGCTGAAAACCAAGGACCCCAAGGCCGCTGTTGCCTTCGTTTATGAGGACTCCTCGTTCTCGGTAGCGGTGGTGACCCCAGCCAAAGCGTATGCGCAGCAATTGGGGTTCAACGTAGCGTTCAGTGAAGCGTATGCTCCCAACACCACCGACTTCAGCGCCATCATCGACAAGGTGATTGCGTCCAAGGCGACCGTGCTTCTGGGCGGCGGCCACTATGCCGACGGTTCGACGCTGGCCCGGCAACTCTTCGGCCACAAAGTTCCGCTGAAGATGCTGGCGTTGCTGGTGGCGCCAGACAGTCCGCAGTGGACGGAACTGGGCGATGCGGCGCTGGGGGTGATGGTACCGTCGCAGTGGGAACCGCCGTCGGCGTTTAAGGCGGAGTACGGGCCGAGCGGCCCCGATTTCGCCAAGGCTTACACCGCGAAGTATAATACGCCGCCCAGCTACGAATCCGCTGGTGGCTACGCATGCGGGCTGATTCTGCAGCGTGCCATCGAACAGGCAGGCGGCATTGACTCGGCCAAGGTGGCGCAGGCGCTGAACGCTACCGACGTCACCACCTTCTACGGGCGGACGAAATTCTCGACTGGCGCTAACGAACACGGCTTGCAGGTGGGTCATTCCATGGTTCTGGCGCAATGGCAGAAGGACAAGTCGGGCAAACTGGCAAAAGAAGTTGTGTGGCCGCTGGCCGGCAAGAGCGCCAACCTGACGTATCCGATCCACTGAGGACGATCAAGTCATCGGATCATCGGGCCATCGGGTCATTCTGAATTCTGATTTTGAACCGGATCGCGGGATGACCCGGTTATCCCAGATCTGGAGATGACAATTGGCGGGCACTACAGCGAATCCAGAGTTGCGTTGGCCGCAGGCAGTTGCCGAGCTTCGCTCGGCTTGGACGGGCAAGGGCGCTCGTCCCCGCGCGAGCACGAACGCGAAAGGTGAGATATGTCGGGCATCCTAGCTTCCATGATCGACGGCCTCCTCGTCGGCGCGGTATACGGACTCGCGGCGATGGGCTTGAGTCTGATTTGGGGCGTGATGGATGTCATCAATCTCACCCACGGCGCCATGATTGCGCTGGGCATGTTCTGCATGTATCTGCTGTTCGCCGCCACCGGAATGAACCCTTATTTGTTGTTGCTGCCCACGATTGGGTTCGGCTTGGTCATTGGACTTGTCGTCTACTGGATGGCGGTGCACTGGGTGGTGGGCCGCTCCATGTTGATGAGCCTGCTCTCCACCTTCGCCGTGAACATGATGGTAATCGGCATTGGCACGGCGGTGTGGAGCACCAGCCCGTACAACGTCAACTTCGTTCTTCCCGGCATTACCATGGGAGCCTACACTTTCACCGGAAACCACATCGCTGCCGCTATCTCTGCGGTGGTCATCGCCCTGGCGCTGCAATTGTTCCTCTATCACACACGCACGGGCAAAGCCATCCGCGCCGTGGCCGATAACCGCGACGCTGCCGAGTTGATGGGCATCTCCTCGACGGCGGTGCTGAGTATCGCCTTCGCGATCGGCATCGCTCTGGCCTGTACCTCCGGCGCATTGGTCTCCACGCTGTTTCCCTTCACCATTCTTTCGGGCGCCGTGTACCAGTTGAAAAGCTTCGTGGTAACCATTCTGGCAGGGCTGGGCAAGCCTTTTGGAGCTTTGGTTGCCGGAGTTCTCCTGGGGTTGCTGGAGGGAGTGGTTACGCCGTTCATCGCCGTCAGCTGGATCCCGCTGATCGAATTCGGATTGTTTGTAGTGGTGCTGGTTGCGTTTCCGCAGGGCATCTTCGGGAAGAGGGCGACGGCATGATCCTGCGCCGGCCCTTTTTCTGGATCATTCTGCTTATCGCCGCCGGGTTCATCTACGCGCCGCTACACGGCAACAACGTTTCCTTGCGGGAAGATCTTATTCTTATCGCCATCGCCATCATCCTGGCCAGCAACTTGAACCTGATGATCGGCTACACCGGCTACGTAAACTTCGGCCACATTGTCTTTTATGGACTGGGCGGTTACGTGGGACTTTACTTGACGACGGTGCGCGGCTGGAATCTGGTGCTGGCGGCGCTGGTGGCCGGTGTGGTGGTCAGTGTCTGCGGATTCCTGTTCGGATTGGCCATCTTGCGCTTGCGTGGGGCTTATTTTGCACTGGCCACTATTGGGATTCTACAAGCCGTGCAGGCGTTCGTTTCCAACTTCGATCCCTGGGGCAGATCGACCGGTATGTACCTCTCGTTCGCATCCTACCAACCACTGGGCGGGGCGCGGCGCGCTCTCTGGATCACCTACTTCCTGATCATTGCGGTCATGGCCCTCTCGATGATCCTGAGCCTGGCCATCAAGAATTCCAAGTTTGGACTGGGCCTGTTCGCCATCCGCGAGGACGAGGATGCTGCCGTAGTACTCGGTGTCAACGCCACCTTGTACAAGGCGATCATCTACAGCGTGTCCGCATTTCTGCCCGCGGTCGCCGGCGCGCTGATGTTTTTCAAGAATGGCATGATCGATCCCTCGATCGCGTTCGAGTACATGTTGTCGCTGGAAGGCATCGTGATGCTGATGCTGGGCGGGCAGGGCTCGGTCATCGGCGCGGCTCTGGGCGGGACCCTTTACGAGAAACTTCGCTCCTACCTGCTGACTTCTCCTGTCCTCTCCAACTTTCACCTGGTGATAGCCGGCGGACTCCTGCTCATGGTGGTGCTGTTTGCGCCGGGAGGACTGATCGGCTGGCTGTATCGCTGGGTGCCGCGCTCACGGAAGGTGATCGAATGAGCGCTCTTCTGGAAGTGCGCGGCGTCAGCAAGCGTTTCGGGGGACTTGTCGCGGTTTCCGACGTCAGTTTCAGCATCGCTGAAGGTGAGATCCTGGGGCTGATCGGTCCCAACGGCGCCGGGAAGACAACCTTGTTCAATATCGTGAACGGGGTCTACAAGGCCGACCAGGGAAGCATCACTTTTGCGGAAAAAGACATCACTCGCTATTCGCCGGACCAGGTGGTCCACCTCGGCTTGGCGCGTACCCATCAGATCGTGAAGCCATTGAACGACCTTACCGTGCTGGACAACGTCACGGTGGGTGCGTGCTTCGGCCGTGAATATCTCGATATGGCTGCCGCACGCAAGGTAGCTTCCGAAGTGCTGCAGCAGGTTGGATTGGGGGACCGCGCCGACATGATGGCGCGGTCGCTGACCATCGCCGGCAAGAAACGCCTGGAAGTAGCGCGTGCGCTGGCGGCGAAACCCAAGCTGCTGTTGCTGGATGAGGTGCTGGCGGGGCTGAATCCCACCGAAGTTGCCACCATGATCGAACTGGTTCGCAAGATCCGTGACAGCGGCATCTCGGTGCTCATGATCGAGCACCTGATGCAGGCGATCATGAGCCTTTCCAATCGCATCGTGGTGCTGAATCTGGGCCGCAAGCTGGCGGAAGGCCAGCCGGATGAAGTGGTGCACAATTCGGATGTCGTCGAAGCCTACTTGGGCTTTCCCGATATCGTTGACAAATTGACAAGGACGGATTAATGGACTTAGCCCTCCAACTGGAGAACGTCGAGTCTGGATACGGGGAAGTGCAGGTGCTGTGGGGCATCTCGCTTGAGGTTGCGCGCGGGAAACTAACCACTATCATCGGCACGAACGGAGCTGGCAAGACGACCAGTCTGCGCACCATTATGGGTAGTCTGCGTGCCTGGAAAGGCCGCATCATGTTGCATGGAGAAGACGTGACCCGGCTGCCGGCTCATGCCAAAGCAAATCGCGGCCTGGTGCTGGTGCCGGAGGGCCGACAGCTCTTCCCGGACATGTCAGTAGAGGAGAACCTGCAAATGGGCGGGTACTCGAAGCGGGCCCGCAAGCGAGAGAAACAGAACCTCGAACGCGTCTATGAACTGTTCCCCCGCTTGAAAGAACGCCGCCAGCAGAAGTCTTCCACCCTCTCCGGCGGCGAGCAGCAGATGCTGGCCATGGGCCGCGGCTTGATGCAGGAACCGGAGGTGCTGATGATCGACGAACTCTCGCTCGGTCTGGCGCCGGTGCTGGCGCAGCAACTTTTCCTGACCTTGGGCAGCCTGCGGAAACAGGGTCTGACCATCGTCCTGGTGGAACAGAATGTGCACCTCGCACTGGCGATCAGCGATTACACCTACGTGTTTGCCGAAGGTCGAATCAGCATTCGTGGGAAATCGGACGAAGTTGCAAGAATGGATGAAGTGAGGCGAGCGTACCTTGGACTCTAAGCTTTTCCCGGCTCCATCGTTGTATAGTATTTGCCGGCGCAAAAGGAGAGGACTTGACCGTTCCCGCGGACCCACCCGTACCGCCAATTAAAGATGGCCATGGTCCCGCAGTTTTCGCCGGCTTTCTCGGCTGGACGCTTGACGCCTTCGATTTCTTCTTGGTCGTCTTCGCGCTAACGGCGATCGCTCACGAGTTTCACCGGCCTGACCGAGACATCGCTTTCTCGATTACGCTGACGCTGGCGTTCCGTCCCGTGGGCGCGTTCATCTTTGGATTGATGGCCGATCGTTACGGCCGCCGCATTCCCTTGATGATCGACCTGGTGTTTTACTCCGTAGTCGAAGTAGCAACTGGTTTCGCGCATAGTTTTACGACCTTCCTGGTGCTGCGAGCGTTGTTCGGCATCGGCATGGGCGGAGAGTGGGGCGTAGGCGCCTCGCTCGCCATGGAAAAAGTTCCGCCACGACTGCGCGGGTTTCTCTCCGGGATTCTGCAGCAGGGATATGCTTTGGGCAACCTTCTGGCGGCAGGCTGTTTCTTCTTTGTCTTCCCCCGCTGGGGTTGGCGGCCGATGTTTTTTATCGGCGGACTGCCTGCGCTACTGGGGCTCTTCGTTCGCTTCCAGGTGAAGGAATCAGAGGTGTGGCGGAAAACTCGTCATCCGAACTGGAGTGATCTGGGCCGCGCGATATTCTCCAACTGGAAATTGTTTCTCTATTTGACCCTCTTGATGATGATGATGAACTTTTCCTCGCATGGCACACAGGACATGTTCCCAACCTTCCTCAAACGCTATTGGAGCATGAAGCCGACCCAAGTCGCGGCCATTGCTGCCATCTCCATGGTGGGAGCGATTTGCGGAGGCACGCTGGTTGGTTTTTTGTCTGACCGCTTCGGACGTCGACGGTCGATGATCACCGCCCTCGTCTGTGCGATCCTGCTGGTTCCGATGTGGGCCTACTCCCCGTCTGTAACCTTGCTGGTGATTGGAGCTTTTCTGATCCAGTTCATGGTGCAGGGCGCGTGGGGCATTATTCCAGCGCACCTCTCGGAATTATCGCCCGACTCGGTGCGGGGATTTCTCCCCGGATTTGCGTATCAGTGTGGTGTGCTTCTGGCCAGCTCCGTTCCAACCGTGGAGGCGATTCTGGCCGAGCATATCAGTTACGCCAATGCCATGGCTCTAACTGCGCTCACAGTATTCACCCTGGCGGCGATCGTGGTGGCGTTGGGGCGCGAACAGAAGGGCATTGAGTTCGGAGCCTAAAGCTGATGCACATTTGCCAGGATCGTGCCGGGCGCTAACCGACTATATTGGGAGAATGGCGATGCGACGATGCTGCGCTACTCTGATAGCGCATTCACTGAGTTGCCTGATCCTGCTGTGCGCGCTCGGCGCACAAACCACCGAAAAGCCCGACTTGACCAGGCAGCCAACCCTTTACGTGGTCGGCTATGCCCACCTCGACACGGAGTGGCGATGGGAGTATCCCCAGGTCATCGACGAATATCTACGCAAGACCATGCAGGACAACTTCACCCTCTTCGAGAAATATCCCCACTATATTTTCAATTTCAGTGGCGCAAACCGCTACCGTTTGATGAAGGAATATTATCCCGCGGATTACGCCAGGTTGAAGAAGTACGTAGCGGCGGGAAGATGGTTCCCAGCGGGCTCCTCCATGGAAGAGGGCGACGTGAACACGCCCAGCGCCGAGACCATCATCCGGCAAGTGCTTTACGGCAATGACTGGTTTCGCCGTGAATTCGGCAAGGCCAGCGCGGAGTACATGCTGCCTGACTGCTTCGGCTTTCCATCTTCGCTGCCGACGATTCTCGCGCACTCCGGCGTCAAAGGCTTTTCCACGCAGAAGCTGGTATGGGGGTCTTCGGCGGAGGGCGGCGGTCCGGAATCGCGCGAGAAGACGCCGGAAGGCACACCGTTCAACGTGGGCATCTGGGTGGGACCGGATGGTGAGAGCGTATTGGCAGGTCTGAACCCGGGTGACTACAGCGGTGGGATTTACACCGATCTTAGCCAGCCTTTGCCTGCGGCTCCTGCGAACACAGCTCTTGAGGAGATTCGGAAAAAATTCCTACCGCTACAGCGGAAAATGCGCGGGCTCGAGAACGCCAATCTGCCGGTCGATCCGAAGGATGTTCAGGATTATTACGCGCTGCGCGGACAAGAGCGAAGCCTGGCCAGAATCCAATCGGATCGGGACCAGGGCCGTCACCAGAACGATTGGGCTGCTCGCGTGGAGCAGAACGGCAAAGTCAGTGGCCTGTTCACGGACTATCATTATTACGGTACCGGCGACATCGGCGGGTCTCCGGATGAAAACTCCGTTAAGCGGCTCGAAGCGATCGTCACCAGAGGGATGGCGAGCTTTCCGCCGCAGGATGTAGACGGATCTCACATGGGCGAACTGGGGCATCCGGATTGGCCAACGGTTAAAGTGGGCGATGGCCCTGTGCATGCAATTTCCGCGAACGCAGAGCAGATGTTTCTCGACATCACAGCCGCCGAGGCCACCGGACTTCCACGCTACACCGGCGAAATGGAGCTGACCAATCATTCAGCCGGTTCGCTGACTTCGCAGGCCTACCAAAAACGCTGGCTCCGGAAAGAAGAGTTGCTGGCGGACGCTGCCGAAAAAACTTCGATCGCCGCGGAATGGTTGGGTGCACGCACTTATCCGCAGCGGCGGCTGAACGACGCCTGGACGCTGGTCATGGGAGGCAACTTCCACGACCTCGCTGCCGGGACGGCCACTCCCAAGGCCTATGAATTTGCTTGGAATGACGACGTCATCGCCATGAATCAATTCGCGGGCGTGTTGAACAACGCGGCTGAGGCGATCGCGGCGGCGCTCGACACTCAGACCAAAGGCGTTCCAATCGTCGTCTTTAACCCCTTGAATATCGCGCGCGAAGATGTGGTGGAGGCCAGTATCGAATTTCCGGGCAACATGCCGAACGCGGTTCACGTGATTGGACCGGACGGCATGGAAACTCCAGCGCAGATATCGAACGGTAAGGTCCTGTTTGTTGCGAGAGTGTCGTCGGTGGGCTATGCCGTTTATGACGTGCAGAGCGGAGTTGCGGCGGGATCTGCACCCGCTCTGCGGGTGTCAGAGAACTCGCTGGAGAATCAGTACTACCGTATGAAGCTCAATCAAGACGGAGACGTTTTCAGTATCTTCGATAAGTCGATCGGACGGGAGTTACTCGCCGGCCCAGCGCGCCTTGCCATCTCCTTCGATAATCCCGAGCAGTGGCCGGCATGGAATATGGATTGGGACCAGGAACAGGCAGCGCCTAAAGCGTACGTCGGCGGGCCAGCCAAGATTCGTGTGGTGGAAAACGGCCCGGTGCTTGTAGCGGTGGAGGTTTCACGCGAAACCGCGGGATCACGATTTGTGCAAACCATCCGCCTCTCAGCGGGAGACGCGGGCAAACGAGTAGAGTTCGAAAACGCGATCGACTGGAACACGCGTGAGTCGAACCTGAAGGCGACGTTCCCCTTGGCCGCGTCGAATCGCACGGCCACTTACAACTGGGACATCGGAACCATCGATCGTCCCACCGCACAGCCGAAGAAATTCGAGGTTCCATCGCACCAGTGGATTGACTTGACGGACGCGACCGGCGCTTTCGGCGTGACCATTCTGACCGACTGCAAGAATGGATCGGATAAGCCGAATGACAACACGATCCGGCTGACATTGATCCGGACACCCGGTACTCGCGGCGGCTATGCCGACCAGGGCACGCAGGACATCGGACATCACGAGTTCATCTACGGCGTGGCAGGACACGGCGGCGACTGGCGCCAGGGCGGAAGCGATTGGCAAGGGCAGCGCTTGAATGATCCGCTCATTGCCTTCCAGACATCACCGCATGCGGGTGCGCTCGGCCGAGAGTTTTCTTTGCTGAGGATCAGCAGTGCGAGGATTCGGGTCCTGGCTCTGAAGAAGGCTGAGCAGAGCGATGAAATCATCGTGCGTCTGGTGGAACTCTATGGCAAGCCGCAGCCGAACGTCAAAGTTTCATTCGCGGCGCGGATCGCTTCCGCACGCGAGGTGAACGGACAAGAGCAACCGATCGGACCAGCCACAGTTTCTGGTGGAGCGTTGGTGGCCTCGTTCACCGCGTACCAGCCACGCACGTTTGCGGTAAAGTTGGCCGCGGCGCGTGCAAGAGTTGCGGGAGTGCGTTCCGCGCCGGTCTCGCTAAGATATGACCTTGCGGTCGCCAGTAATGATGGTTCTCGCTCTGCCGATGGATTTGATGGCAAAGGCAACGCGCTACCAGCGGAGATGCTGCCCGCGCAAATCACTCTTAATGATGTGCAGTTTCGCCTCGCGCCGGCGACACTGCCCACGAAAGTCACTGCTGGCAATACGCAATTTCACCTAGCACTCCCAACAAATGCCGCGCCCAACGCGGTTGTGGCCAAGGGTCAGACGATCGAACTTCCGCCTGGCCGCTACAACCGCGTCTATGTGCTGGCGGCATCGGCCGAAGGCGACCAGAAAGCGAGTTTCACAACTGGAAGCAGGAACGTCGACTTGACCGTCCAGAATTGGGGCGGATTCATCGGCCAGTGGGACGATCGGCAGTGGATCGCGAAGGACATCCCCATTGAAGCCGCACCTGGGAAAACTGAGCATGACGATTATGCCGAAATGACTGGAATCAAGTCCGGGTATATCAAACGGGCGGATCTGGCCTGGTACTGCACGCATCACCACAACGCTGCCGGTGAAAACGTGGCGTACAGTTACTCGTATCTCTTTGCGTATCCGATCGACCTGCAGCCCGGCGCGAAGACTATTCAGTTGCCGGACAACGACAAGATCCGCATTCTGGCAATTTCAGTGGCCGAGGAGAACCCGGAAGTGAAGCCTGTGCAGCCGCTGTATGATGTGCTCCCGTCGCCGCGCGCCAATGGGGCGGCACGGTAGCACGGGTTTCTTATCCTGCCATGGCCGATTTCTCTTCCGTCCAGAATTTCGTGATCTCTTCGAGCGATCGGCCTTTGGTTTCCGGCACCAGCCAGCCGACCAGAATGACCGTCAAAAGTGCGCCGCCGCTGAAAAACCAAAAAGTGCCATCCGATCCCAGATGCTTCTGCATGATGGGGAACAGTTGGTTCCCCGTGTAGCCCACCAGCCAGAGCGCGCTGGTCGCGATGGACATGCCGCGTCCGCGCACCTTGGTGGGATAGATTTCCGAGATGATTACCCAGCAGGCCACACCGTTGCCAAAAGCGTGGCCGGCGACGAAGCTCATCACAAAAATCAAGACTGCCAAACCGCTACCGTGGATGTGATAGAGCCAACCGACCAATGCAAAAGAGACGAATTGCAGCGCAGTGCCGGCCAGGATGAGGGTCTTGCGTCCGGCGCGGTCCACCAGCCAGAGGGCGAAGAGTGTAAACGAAAGATTGACGAGGCTTACCAGCACGGACTGAAAAAATGCGTCGCTGGTAGCCGTTCCTGCGGCGCGAAAGATTTCTGGCAAGAAAGAAAATAGCGGCGTGATTCCGCTGATCTGTTGCAATCCCGCCAGCATGATGCCCAGCAGCAGCGGGCGCCGGAAAGTGGTGAAGAGTTCCGAGATGTGACCTTCTTCGGTGGTCAGTGAATTTTCAATTTCGGCAGTCTCCTGCCTGGCGACGTCAGCGCCATTGATTTTGACGAGCACTCCGATGGCCTGATCGCGCCGGCCCATTTTCATCAGCCAACGCGGACTTTCAACCGCAGGCATGATCATCAGTCCGAACAAAATCGCCGGAACAACACCGGCGAGAAACATCCAGCGCCAGCCCGTGGATATGTTCCACGCTTCATTGCCCATGCGCTGAATGAGCATGTTGACGAAGACGGCGGCGAGAATTCCGACCACAATGCCGAGTTGGTAAAGAGTCACGCAGCGGCCGCGAACTCGCGTGGGAGCAATCTCCGCTATGTAGTTTGGAGCAATCACTGACGCCGCCCCGATGCCCAACCCGCCAATCAGCCGCCAGAGAACGAACTGATGGAGATCCGTTGCAAAGAGCATGCCCACCGACGAGAGAGCAAAACAAAGGGCGCACAGCGCCAGTCCTTTTTTCTTGCCCAGAGAGTCGGCCACGGTGCCAGCGGCCGCGCAGCCCGCAATGCATCCGATCAACGCGCAGCCAGCGGCCCAGCCGACGCCCGCCGCGTCCAGGTGAAACAACTGGCTCAAATATCCAATCGCACCGCTGATCACAATGTTGTCGTAGCCAAACAAAAAACCGCCGAGAGTGGATACCGTGGCGGCGACAATGAGAGGAGCGCGCGAATGCGCCGGACCAGATGAGGAGTTCAGCTTACTTGCCTCCATGGACGGCCGGCGCCAGTTCCGCGCCGTATCGTTGGGCCGATTCGATCGCCGCCTTCGTCGCCAGCATAAAGCCGAGAGTATGTGCCATTCCCGCATGCCAGGGCGCCGCGCACGTCATCGGCGGAGTGTGGTCGGGAATGAGTACGCCGTCGAAGTGGTTGCGGTGAAGAATGGCGAGAATGCGTATCATGTCCACATCGCCTTCGTCGATGAAAGTTTCGCGATAGTGCGGCACCTTCCCCACGACATTGCGGAGATGAATATAGGCAATCTTGCCTTGTTTGCTATATTGATCGACCGCGTCGTAAATATTGCCTTCAGTCATTTCGGCTAGAGTGCCTACGCAAAGCTCAAGGGCGTTGCTGTGGCTGGGAGCCAGATCGATCAACCTCTGATACATCTGCGGTTGGTAGACAAGGCGCGGCTGCTGGCGCATCGTTGGCATGGGAGGATCGTCGGGATGAGCTGCCAGGCGCACTCCCGACTGCTCGGCTACGGGAATGACTTCTTCCAGAAATCGTTGCAGGCGGCGCCAGAGTTCTTCATGCGAAATCGAAGACAGGGTACCGGCGGGCGCGTTGTGATCGTAGACCATGTTCCAGATCATCCCATTCGGAATGGGCACGTCTTCGGCGGTACCGTCCATCCCCAGAGTGACCGCATGGCCGCGCCCCAGCGGGGCAGTTACACGGCCGCATACGCCCGCCAAACTGAAGTTGTAGCCGAGCACGGGAATGCCGGCTTCGCCCATGCGCCGAATGATGGTCTTCACTTTCTCGATCTGTTGCGTACGTTGCGGACCATCGAGCAGAATATCGTGCCAGTGCGCGGGATCGAGGTTCTCGATTGCGGCTAAGACCAGTCCCGCTTGCTCGATCTCGGCTCGCAGGGTCTTGAGGTCTTCTGTCGTCCAAAGTTGATTGGGATCGCCGGCCACTCCCCAGGGTTCGTATTTTGAGCCTGTCGGCTGATTGTTGCGCGGATTGGAAGGGCCCTGATTGAAATAATCGACCAGATGAACCACCACGTGGGTACAGCCTGCCTGGCGCGCAAAGTCGTAGTAGTCGCGCGCCAGCATGTGACGGTAGAGGCCGAGGCCAATCTTCATAGCCAATTCTTCATAGGCGATTTCCGATGCCTGCGCCGTAGTCGGGGCTGAGAATTTGTCCGTTGATCTCGGCGGCGAGCGGCGAGCACAGAAAAACAAATGCGTCGGCGATCGACTCCGGACTGTTTCTTCGGCCGAGCGAAACTCGCAGCACAAATTCCCGGTAGGCGGAATCTTCGTCGAAGACTTTCAGCGAACTACCGGCGGCAACGTTTCCCGGCGAAACCACATTCACGCGAATGCCGGTGAGCGCATATTCAAGAGCCAGACTGCGCGCGAAGTTTTCCAGTGCCGCTTTGGCTGAGGAGTAGGCAGGGATTTGCGTATGTGGCATTCGAGCTACATAAGAGGACGTGAAGATCAGGTGACCGGCTATGTTGCTCTGCGTCCATTGCGCGAGTACGGCCCGCGCCAGATAAGTTTGTGCAAAATAGTTGAACCGGAAGATGCGCTCATAATCGGCTTCCGACGTCGTGGCGAACGGATGCAGTCCACAGCCGCCGGCGTGACCGATCACCGTATCCATGGCGGGAAACCTGTCGAAAGCCGCGTGCACCACGCCGTTGACTTGGCTGGAGTCGGTAATATCGGCGGGGAAATAGAAATACAATGAAGGCGGAATCTGCCAGGCGCTCAGCGTTCGGTGGGCTTGAGCATCGTCTTTGATGTCGGTGAGTACCAACGTTGCACCGCTTGCAGCTAGCCTCCGCACCATGTGCTCGGCGATTGCTCCCAGGGCTCCGGTGATGAGAATTACCTTACCGGTGAGATCGATGCTGATCATGTTTGCCCGCTTCCTGCAATTCTCGAGAGCACTTCGTGGCCTGATTGAGTCACCAGCACGTTATCTTCGATTCTCGCGCCTCCGCCACGTTCGGGAACGTAAACGCCCGGCTCGATCGTTATCACCATCCCGGGTTCGAGAGTGGCGGATTCCCCGGGCGCGATGATGAATCCCGGATCATGATAGCGAAAACCCACGTGGTGGCCGGTGTGATGAGTGAAGAAAGCTGAGAGTCCTTGCGCTGCAATCTTGTTCCTGGCCAACTCGTCAATGTGTGCGCAGGAAACTCCGGGGCGCACGCCATCAATCGCCGCCTGCTGCGCATCTCTGACCAAGTCCAGTATCGGCGCAACCGCAGGCTTCGGTGAACTTACGGCGGCGGTGCGTGTGAGGTCGCTCCAATAACCATTGACGCAAGTTGCCAGTTCGATCAATACCAGATCGCCATTCTCCAGGCGCCGCCCGGTCGAGCGATTGAAGCGTCCCGCGTCGGCGCTGTTGGGGCCGGATTGGACCATGGCCCAGGCTCGGGAATGAAATATGCCTTCGCAGTCGTCGCGGCCAATTTGGCGATAAATAAACGACTCCACCGCTGCTGCAACCTCGGCTTCCGAGGTTCCCGGTTTCAAATTGTCGAAGAAAACTTGCAGGCCAATATTCGCAACCTGGTTTGCCATGCGGATGGCCTTGATCTCCTCCGGTGTTTTTCTAAGGTAAAGATCCGCAAAAGCCGTTCGGCACTGAGCGTCCCGCCTGGCAGCGAGCGCAGATAGTCTCTCGGCAAAATTTTCAGGGATAGGAATTTGCTCGGCGGCTTGAATCGGCAGAGATGTTCTGCTGACGCCGGGGTTCATTCCAACCTGTTCCGCTTTGATCCCCGCCTTCGTCAGTTCATCTCCAATCGCCGACACCAGAACAGAATACGGATCGGCGCATTTGAGATCGCCCCAGGGATAATCCTGAATCCGCAAACCGGCGGGGATATGGTCTCTGGGTTCAATCTGAGGAACGAAGAGGACGGGCTCCTCATCCGCGAAATAAACCAGCAACGAAGCGCCCCAGAAGGGAAAATATCCGGACAGCATGAGGAGTTCGTCGGGCCGCCATGCAATCCAGGCCCGCAAATTATTTTGCTGGAGAAAGCTCTGTATCTGTTGCGCGCGAGATGGTGTGTTTGCAGTCACGAGGCTTGCACTCACAATACTTCTATCGACGATCGGTGTCCTTCTCTCAACTTACATAATTCCGTACTTCTCGAATGCTTCGACGGCACTGCTTCCTTCTTCGATGGCCTTCCGCACCAGTTTTTCGCCGCGAGCCTTCTCGAGTGCGCGCGTGAAAACCTCGCCTTCGGCTTCGACGGGAACCAGCAAGACTCCATCAATGTCGCCAAAAAGAATATCTCCTGGACGGACTCGCACCACTCCAATCTCAACCGGAATGCGAAAATCGACGACCTTGTAACGCGGCGCCGAATCTTGCCCGTAGGAACCGAAGCCGAACGTAGGAAAGCCCATATTAAGGATGGCCTTGGTATCTCTGACGTAGCCATTCAATACCGCGCCCCGGCCGCCCAGTTTGCGGGCTCGCGTGCTCATGAGTTCTCCCCACAGCGCGTTGCGGGGCGAGGAGCCGGTGTTCACGTAGACCTCGTTGTGGTGGAGATCGTCGAGCGCTTCCAGCATCAGACCAAACGGCTTGTCCATCAAATTGTTTGCGCTGCCACCAATTTTTTCGGCGAACACATCCACCGCGAGCACCGGCATAGCGCGGCCGATGACGACCATATCCTGCCGCAGCGGCTGAATCTGAGGCGGCAGGAACTGGTGCTGCAGACCTAGCTTGTCCATGACATCGCCCACGACGCAGGTGAAGAGCTCGCGTTGCACAATGGCGAAAAGTTCGTCGTCGGATTTCCACAACCTAGGTGTGCTCACGGTCCCACTCCTCGTCTTGCTCATCGGCCGCGCGCCTCTTTGATTTTCTCCACGAACTGGCGGGCAAGGTGTGTGATGGACTTAAAGTCGCCGGTCTTGCCTCCGGCCGTGAGATTGCCTCCTGCGCCGACGGCAAACGCGCCGGCCTTCATCCACTCGGCAACATTCTCGATGCTGACACCACCGGTCGGCATCAGTTGCGCTTGCGGAAGCGGTCCTTTCACTGCTTTCACGAATGCGGGGCCAAGGATTTCGCCGGGAAAAACTTTTACGATGTCAGCGCCACATTCCATCGCCGCGATCACTTCGCCGATCGTTCCAGCGCCGGGCATGTAGGGTACCTGATAACGATTGCAGAGGCGCGCGGTTTCGGGGTTGAGCGCAGGACTGACCACAAAATGCGCCCCTGCGAGAATGGCGATGCGCGCGGTTTCGGAGTCGAGAACCGTGCCCGCTCCGAGCAGAATCTGACTGGAGACCTTCTTCGCAAGATGCTCGATTACGCGGGTTGCGCCCGGCACGGTGTAAGTGATTTCGATCGCAGCCACGCCTCCAAGAGCGCAGGCTTCGGCGATGCGCTCGGCTTGTTCGGGACTGTCGGCCCGGATCACGGCAACTAGGCCGGATGCGGCAATCTTGCCCAAGACTTCCAATTTCGCGATTGACATAAACTTCAGTACATCACTTTCAGTGCGTCTCAGTGGACCAATTCAGTAGATCCGGGCTCATCGCTTCATGCAAAAAATGGTTCCCCTGGGCGCGCGTAGCGGCGCGCAACTTCTTCGTTCAACGTTACTCCTAGGCCGGGATTTTCGGGCACCTTGATAAAGCCGCCTTGGATCAGCGGCTTCGGCGACCCGTCCACCAGGTCATTCCAGAAAGGAACCTCGGAGGCATGAAACTCAAGCGCAAGAAAGTTGGGGATCGCGGCGCAGAAGTGCACCGCGGCCAAAGTGCCGACTGGACTGCTGATGTTGTGCGGAGCGACCGGCATGGTGTGCACGTCGGCAAACTGGGCGATACTTTGGGCGATCGACAAGCCTCCAACTTTCTGAAGGTCGGGGGTAACAATGCTGAGCGCGTTTTGCGCGATGATTTCCTGGAAACCTTCGAAGAGGAAAAGATTTTCCCCGGTGGCGATCGGCACCCGCACTCTGGAGTTCACTTCCTTCAGCGCCGCGGTGTTGTTGGGCGGGACCGGGTCTTCCAGCCACAACAGCCGGAAGGGTTCGAGTTCATGCGCCACTTTCACCACGTCGCTCGCGTTGTAGCGCCAATGGCAATCGACCGCGATGTCGGTATCCTTGCCCACCGCGTCGTGAACCGCGCCGATCAAGCTCACCATGCGATCGATGGCGCGATTGCTAAGCGCTCGATTGTGAGGATCAGGGCCTTCGGTGCCAGGCACATCCAGATCAAACTTCAGGGCTGTGAATCCTTCCGCTCTTTTCTTGACCGCCTGGCGGCGATAGGCGGCGGGCGAGGCAGGAGGCTCGTCGCCACCCTCGCCGTAGTAGTCTCTCGCGGCGTGGCTCTGGGCTTTCGATTCCTTCGACACCCATGACGCGGGGCGGGAACGCAACACCTCGTCCAGGCTCTCCAGCGCTTCGCCCCCGTGGCAATCGGCATAGATGCGGACTTTGTCTCGAAACTTTCCTCCCAGGAGGCGATAAATGGGCACATCGAGCCATTGGCCAAGCACATCCCAGAGAGCGGCTTCGATGCCGCTGATCGCGTTGTAGACGATGCCCGCAACCGAACCGGCGCCAGAAGTGGCCAGTTGCAGCTTGCGGAACAAACGATGAATGTCGCGCGGGTCTTCCCCCACGAGCAGCGGTTCGAGCGAGCGCAGAATGGCAGTCAGGCCGGGAGCGAAGAAGCACTCGCCCAGACCGCGAACTCCTTCATCCGTTTCGATGCGGACGAAGGTCCAATCGAAATTGCCTTCTACCACCGCGGTCTTTAATCTGACGATCTTCACGGTACTCCTGATGCGATGCAACGGGCGATTATACGCTGTGGTCGTTCCCCCACGCTCGGTGGCAGACAGACGAAACCTGCGCGGTTTCTGTGCCTGACCTGCATTCGAACCAGCTAGAATGCTGCCATGGACACGATCACGTTGAAAGCGGCCAAAAGCTGCAGGTGGGACTGCGTCAGCCTCGGCGAAGTCATGCTGCGGCTCGATCCCGGCGACGAACGCATCCATACCGCTCGAAACTTTCGCGTCTGGGAAGGTGGCGGAGAATATAACGTTGCCCGCGGGCTGCGGCGGTGCTTCGGTATGCGCACCGCTGTCATTACCGCATTCGCGAAAAATCCCATTGGACAGTTGCTCGAGGACTTGATCCTGCAGGGCGGAGTGGACACGTCGCTCATCCGATGGGTTGCATATGACGGGATTGGCAGAACCGTACGCAACGGCCTGAACTTTACCGAGCGCGGCTTCGGCCTGCGCTCTGCGGTCGGCTGCTCGGATCGGGGGAATACGGCGATCGCGCATAGTCAGCCCGATGACTTCGATTGGCATCAAATCTTTGCGACAAGCGGCTCGCGCTGGCTGCATACGGGCGGTATTTTTGCCGCGCTCTCTCCCTCGTCGGCGACCGTAGCAAAGTCTGCGATTCAGGCGGCCCGATCCTCGGGCACGATGGTTTCCTACGACCTTAATTATCGGGAGTCGCTATGGAAAGGCATTGGCGGCAAACAGAAAGCACAGGAAGTGAACCGCGAACTGGTATCTTCCGTGGACGTTCTCTTCGGCAATGAGGAAGATTTTTCTGCGACGCTCGGCATCGCGATTGAAGGCGTGAGTGACGACTTCAGCCAACTGCCGGTCGCGAGCTATGAATCGATGCTGCATCGTGTCGCCGAGCTCTACCCAAACCTCAAGCTTATTGCCACCACGCTGCGTACGGCGCACACCGCGACGCAGAATGACTGGGGTGCAATCGCGCTACATGAAGGGAAGATCATTCACGTCCCGCAGCGGCCGCTGGAGATCCTGGACCGGGTGGGCGGTGGCGACTCGTTCGCTTCGGGTCTGATCTACGGATTGCTCGCGGGCAAAGACGCCGAATGGGCTGTCCAGTGCGGTGTGGCGCATGGCGCGCTGGCCATGACAACACCCGGAGACACAAGCATGGCCACGCTCTCAGAAGTCGAGGCGCTGATGCGAGGCGGATCGGCACGCATTACGCGCTGAGGCGCGAGCAGGAAATGACCGCAAGATTCGAGACGAAGGGTAACATTCGGGTGAAATCGAAAACATGAAGGAGACTTGGCGATGGTTTGGGCCGGGTGATCCGGTTGCTCTCGATCACATCAAGCAAGCGGGAGCCACGGGGATCGTCTCCGCCCTGCACCATCTCTACCGCGGCGAACGATGGCCGTTAGACGAGGTGTTCAAGCGAAGAGATGAGATTCTTGCGGCGGGCTTTGCCTGGTCGGTGGTGGAAAGTATTCCCATCCACAATTCGATCAAGCTTCGATCCGGACCCTATGAGCGTTTCATAGACGCGTGGAAAGACAGTCTGTCCGCGGTCGCGAAGGCGGGCGTCGAAGTCATATGCTATAACTTCATGCCGGTGGTGGACTGGACGAGGACAGACTTGAAATATCGTCTGCCCACCACAGGCTACGCCCTGCGTTTTGACGCGGTGGATTTCGCGGCGTACGACATCTTCATCCTCGAGCGCAAAGGGGCTGAGGACGACTATTCGGAGGATCGGGTTCGAGGGGCGCGCGCCCGCTGCGATTCCATGCCGGAGGCGCGCAGAGTTGATCTGGAACAAACCATCATTGCCGGGCTTCCCGGCGCCGAGGCATCGTACAACCGCGAGACGATTCGCGGTTTGATTGCCGAATACCATGGCGTGACCGCGGCCGACTTACGCGCCAACCTGGTCGCGTTCTTAAGAGATGTTGTCCCGGTCGCACAGGAGACGGGGGTTCGCCTTGCGATACATCCGGACGATCCGCCCTGGCCGCTGTTTGGCCTGCCGCGTGTCGTCTCGACCGCCGAGGATGTGAGGGCGATTCTAGCCGCTTGCGATACGCTCGCAAACGGGCTGACGTTTTGTGTCGGCTCCTACGGCGCGAGAGCCGATAACGACCTCCTGGCCATGGCTCGCGAATTCGGCGCTCGCATTCACTTTGTGCATCTGCGGCAGGTAACGAGGGAGGCAGACGGGTCCTTTCATGAAGCGGAGCATCTGGCAGGCAGTTCCGACATGGTGGGCGTGATCCGGGCGATGCTGGAAGAAGAGGCGCGTCGGCGACGATCGGGCCGGCCCGATCATGAGATTCCCATGCGTCCCGACCACGGACACCTGTTGGCTGACGACATCGGCAAACAAATAAATCCCGGCTACTCATTGGTGGGCAGATTGAAAGGGCTTGCCGAACTACGCGGCGTCATTCGGGGATTGAAGTATGCGATTCCAGAATTGAGCGGCAATTAACTTAATGATGATGAGTGAACTCATGATGTATGAACCGAGGATCCAACTCCTATGAAAGAGTTTGCAGGGAAAGTGGCTCTGGTTACGGGTACCACGGGAATAGGCCGCGCGATTGCGGTGCGCTTCGCAGCGGGAGACGCGCAGGTGGTGGCGTGCGGCATTGAAACGGCGGGCAACGAGGAGTTGACTCGCGATGCCGAAAAACTCGGTTTAGCCCTGCAGGTTGAACGCTGCGATGTGACCAACCTCGACGAAGTGCGCTCGGTGATTACCAAGATCGTCACACAGTTTGGAGGCATGGACATCATCGTCAACGCAGCCGCGATTCATCCCTTCGGCACCGTCGTGGAAACTGATCTTGCGACTTGGAACCGCTGCATGATGGTCAACGTGGGCAGCATCTATCTTCTGGCGCACCTCGGCATACCGGAGATGAAAAAGCGGGGAGGCGGGTCCATCATCAATCTGGCATCCGTGCAGGGATACGCCTGCCAGCGCGGTGTCGCCGCATATGCCGCATCTAAAGGGGCCATTCACAGCTTAACGCGCGCCCTGGCCCTCGACCATGCCGCCGACAATATCCGCGTCAACTCGATCAGCCCGGGTTCGATCCGCACACCGATGCTGGCACGCTCCGCGGCACACTTCGCGCCCGATCTGCCGACCGAAGATGTGTTCGCGCGTTTTGGCGCGGCGCATCCGCTCCGGCGGATCGGCACGCCCGAAGAAGTCGCGGAATTGGCGGCGTTTCTGGCGTCAGACAAGGCGGGATTCTGCACCGGAGCCGATTACCTCGTGGACGGCGGATTGCTCGCTGGCATTGGTGTTCAGTAATGGCTCTGGTTTTTCATAAATCGGCTTTGGGTAGGGCACGGCTTCACAGCTTGCGGAAAAACTCACGAATGCGCGGATCACCGTGGAAGAGCGGCCCTTCAGGGCCGCGTAAGTCCCGTAAAATCAGCGCGGGCTTTAGCTCTGGTGGTCGCCCTTTCTCGACCGATTGCGTTTTTCCGCAGCCTCTTCAGCTGTGCCTTTGCCCGGCCCGAAAGAATGCGGGCTTAGGGATGTACTTTCCGAGCTGCAAGGCATTTCTGAAACAGCTCGCGTATTCTGTGTCGAGCAATTCACGGAGCGCTCTTGCCAGAACCGATCTCGACCAGTTCAACCGTGCCTCGCAGGCGTTGGCGAATCGCCTTCCTGCTTGCTTTGGGGGTTCTGGTCAACTTCTTCGACCGCATCAACTTGTCGGTCTCTCGCGACGCGCTTCATCTGTCGTTCGGCCTTTCGTTGGTCGCCTTCGGCTATCTCTCCAGCGCTTTCAGTTGGACTTATGCCGCCATGCAGATGCCCGCCGGAGTGTTGCTCGACCGGTTGGGAGTGCGCCGCGTGGGGCGAATCAGCGCGTTTCTGTGGAGCGTTGCCTCTTTCGCAGCCGCTCTTTCCCCCGGCCTCATCTGGTTCTTCGGAGCGCGCCTGCTTTTGGGCGTAAGCGAATCTCCTACGTTCCCGGCGAATGCCAAAGCCCTGGGGTACTGGTTTACGCGAGAAGAAAGGAGCCTCGCAACGGCGATCACCGATGCGGCGGCAAAACTCTCCAGCGCCATCGGAATCCCGTTCATCGGCCTGCTGCTTTTGTACTTTGGCTGGCGTTGGAGTTTTGCCGCCACCGGCTTCATCAGCTTTCTCTATTTTGTTTTGTTCTACCTGGTCTATCGCAATCCCAGCGAAGATAAAGGACTGTCGGCTGGCGAGCTCGATTTTATTCTTCGGGGTGGGGCTCAACTGGAAGACCAGGTCAAAGCGCGAAGCGGCAGCTCGCTGGGCTATCTTTTGAGGCAGCGGAAGGTCTACGGGCTCGCGCTCGGATGGGGAGCCTACAACTACACCTTCTTTCTGTTGCTGACGTGGCTGCCCAGCTATCTTTCCGTTTCCCTTCACCTGGACCTGTTCCACTCTGTTTTCTATACCAGTGTGCCCTGGCTGTTCGCCACGTTCACCGATCTCCTGGTGGGCGGATGGCTGGTGGACACTCTGATCCAGCGCGGCCGCAATGCAAGTCGTGTTCGCCAAAGCGTGATGGTTGCAGGAATGGTTTTCGGTCTCGCGATCTTCGGAGCGGCGCGCGCTCACACTCCGGTGACCGCGCTTGTCTGGATCAGCCTTGCCCTGGGAGGACTGGCTGCGGCCGCCCCGGTGGCCTGGACCGTTCCATCGCTAATTTCGCCGCGGGAAAGCGTTGGCACCCTCGCCAGTGCGGTGAATTTCTGTGGCCAGATCGGAGCGATTTCCGCGCCCATCGTCACCGGCTACATCATCTCCGAAACGCACTCCTTCGCCGCCGCTTTCGTGACTGCAACCGCAATCCTGCTGCTGGGGATTGTGGGCTACATTTTCCTGCTGGGAACGATCGAACCAATCCCGGAACCGAGCGAAAACGTGAGTCTCGGTTAGCAGGATTGGGGGGAAACAGTGGAAGTAAAGAATGGCTCCTCAGTTGTTTGTGAGAGGAACGGTCCTCGAATTTCTCGCGCCCGATGTCTTGATCTTACAGGTGCAAGAAAAAACGAAGATATTTTGGCCGGAAAAATTCTTGGGGTGGGAGACGGGAATTGAACCCGCAACCGTCGGAGCCACAGTCCGATGCTCTACCAGTTGAGCTACTCCCACCACAGAGTTCGATGGCACAGATAACGATTATAGCAAGCGCGGCTGCGTCCGGTGCTGGCTGCGAATCCTGATATCATCGCTGGTCTCGATCGCTGGTCTCAACGGAGCAACCATGCGCAAGCTGACTTTCTCTCTCTGTCTTCTGATATTCTCAACCGCCCTTGTTGCCGCCCAACAGTACGATCTTGTGCTCGAAGGCGGACGCGTCATGGATCCCGAAACCGGCTTGGACGCCATACGCAACGTCGGTATCCGAGACGGCAAGATTGTCCGCGTCTCCTCCGAAGCGCTACCCGGACGGCGCATCGTCCATGCCAGCGGCCTGGTGGTCGCTCCCGGATTCATCGATCTGCATCAGCACGGCCAGGACCTCGCCAGCCAGCGCGTCAAGGCGCTTGACGGTGTCACCTCCGCGCTCGAACTGGAAATCGGCGTGCCCGACGTAGCCCAGTTCCTGAAAGCCAAGGAAAGCCACTCTCTGATTCACTACGGCACCTCCGCCAGCCACGCCGCGGCGCGAGCCTTGGTATTCGGAGCCCCGCTTCCCTCCGGCGAAATCCTGCCCAAGAGCGGCCCAGCGACCGACCAGCCCGCCACCCCCGAGCAGATCGAGGCTATCCGCCAGCGCCTGCGCGCGGAGCTGGACGCCGGCGGCCTGGCCGTTGGAATGGGAATCGAGTACACTCCCGGAGCCACTCGACTGGAGGTGATTGACATGTTCCGTCTCGCCGCCGAGCGGAGAGTGCCGGTCTACACCCACGCCCGCAGCTCGGGCCGCTTCGAGCCCGGCCCCACCGTTCAACAGATCAGCGAAGTGATCGGAGCGGCGGCCATCTCCGGCGCGTCCCTGCACATCGTGCACATCAACAGCACCTGCCTGCGCGACGTTTTCGAGTGTCTCTCCCTGGTCGAAGGCGCCCGCGCCCATGGCCTCGATGTCACCACTGAGGCCTATCCCTACATCGCCGGCATGACCACCATAAACTCAGCGCTGTTCAACCCCGGCTGGCAGGAAAAACTCGGTATCAGCTACCCGCAGCTCGTGCTTCCAGAGACCGGCGAACACCTCACCAAGGAGCGTTTCGACGAGTTACACAACTCCAGCACGACGCACAGCGTGATAATTTTCAACAATAAGCAGGAAGTAGTAGACAAAGTGATCCCTCATCCCCTGGTGATGATCGCCAGCGATGGCGAGCAAGGCCATCCCCGCAATGCCGGAACCTACTCCCGAGTGCTGGCCCAATACGTCCGCGAAAAAGGAACGATCACGCTGATGGATGCGCTGCGAAAGATGAGTCTCATGCCGGCGGAGATGCTGGAGCGTTCGACTCCCGACGCGCGGCGAAAAGGCAGATTGCAGGAGGGCGCCGACGCCGACATCGTGGTCTTCGATGCCTCAACCATCACCGACCGCTCCACCTTCGAGAAGCCGATGGAGCCGAGCGTAGGGGTGCGCTACTTAGTGGTAAGAGGAACCGTGGTCGTCAACGAAGGCAAGATCGTGCCGGATGTCTTCCCCGGCCGCGCCCTGCTGGGGCCGGGAAAGCGCTCAGCATCCCACGATTAATAATGAGGCCTGGAGGGGTCAGCTCTCGACCCCGGCGCACCGCAACGGAAGGTTGCCTTGGATCCGTGCTTTGGGTTGTTGGTGAAATGGGATTTTGCCACAACGACCGCTGGCCTTACGGGATCTTGGCGCTCACCGCACATCAAGCAGTGACCCACTTCACTACCTCCCAGTATCAGAGCGAGGGCGGTGCGCGTGCACTGATCTTCTTGTACTCTGCTTTGGCTTCATTGAGAATGCGGAGGTTCGGGTCAGCGTTCTTCCAGAGTTGCAGGAATATCCGATACTGGGCGAGGCTCTTCTCCGTGTCTCCAGTTTGCGCGAGCGCGCGTGCCAACCCGAGGCGGGATAGCGGCCAATAGATGTCAGTCATCGCCACGCCGCGGTTGTCGAGAATTTTCTGGAACTGCAGCGCCGCCTCTTTCCCTGAATTCAGTTTCAGATATGCCAAGCCGCGATAGTAAAGGGTAATGCCACCGGAGTCAGTACCGAGATCATAGGGAACAGCACGTCGCAGTTCCTCGACGGCCCCAGCGGGATTCCTCCGATTCAAATCCATGGCCGCTCGAATGCTGGGGAAGACCACTTCAGTCAGCCCAGTCCCTGGCAGGGGTTGTTTGTTAAGTTCGTTCATCAGGCCTTCTACGCGTTTTAGGTCTCCAGACCTGGCGAGCGCTAGAGTGGCAAAAGCTTTATGACGTACGGAATTCGGTGTCGAGCGGAGAACCTGATCGGCGAGTGCCGGAACCTCGCGCGAATTCCCTAAATCGGCTTCGAACTGTGCCTGGCCGTTGCTGAAAGCGACCGCCACTTCCTTGCGCCCTTGCTGCACAGCGAGTGCGCGGGCGCGTTCAAAGAGCTCTCGTGACTTGCGAAGCTCTCCCTGGCTCAAAGCCGCCTTGCCTTGGAAATAGAGGGCTACGCTCTCCTGAGGTTTGCCCTGAAACCAGCCCATCTCCCGCTGCATGGCTGACTCGTCGCCCTCCACAAACGCGACGCGATAGAGAACCTGGTGCGTCCATGAGCTATCTACCTTCTCTGTCACCGCCCTGTTGCAGATTACTTTTGCTTCGGCGAAGCGCGTGGCGCGCTCGTAAGCGCGGCCAAGAGAAGCGTACGCAAGGGCATGGTTGGGGTTTATTTTCAAGGCCTGCTGACCCGCCTCGATCGCTCTCTCGAACTGACCAACCAGTATGTACCCGCTAGCCAGACTGTCGAGGGGCAGGAAGTCGTGCGGGTACACTTCGCTCCACAGTTTGTAAGTTGCGTTCGCCTTGTCTATTTCCTTAGGTTGTGTCCTCGTAATAATGCGCCTGAATATCGAATTTCTCCCTCTCGCTCACATGCTCTCGCCGCTGAAATGCCTGCTGGAGGTATTCGTCGGCAAGGTCAGGCTGCTTGAGGTTACCGTAAACCGTACCCAACCGGGCGTAGGCGATGGCGAAATCAGGATCCAGTTCGATCGCCATCTTATAGAAAGGCACACTGTCGGTCTCGCCGCCTTGCGCGCGCTTCTGGTCGCCCGACGTAAAGGCCTTGAGAGCGGCCAGCGACTTGGTCGTTGCTTGTTCAATGGGAGTATCGAATCTCTGGATTGAGCCGACCGATTCGCCCAGCTTGCGGCGCAGCGACGGACTCGCCTGCCCCAGTTTGCTCAGAACCTGATCCCGGTTCAGGGCCTCAATCTCCTGATGGGCTACGGAGGCGCCGGTAAGGCAGTTGGTGGCGTCCAGATTGAGAACGTACTTGCTTCCAAGGTTGAGGATCGAGCCACCAACCACCGCTTTGGCGTTTTCACGCTGGCACACCTCCCCCGCGACCGGTGGCAAAACGGGTCCGCCGGCGGAGCGGCCCATCAGCCCCAGCGTCTTTCCAGTTACCGAATCAGGCACGATGTTAAAGAAAGGCGACTCCGCGAGCTTCTCGGTGAGCGCCAGCTTCAAAGTGCCGTCAAAGACCGGTTCGCCGGTGGTATTTACAAAATCGGAGACTAGGACCAGGTCCGCCTCGTTCAGCGGCGGCGGCCTGCGCATTCGCACTACCCAGACCGGCATCAATACCAACAGAGCCAAGACGGCTGCGGTGCCCAGTATCCAGTTGCGGGAAATTTTGAAGCTTGCGGCTGACGCGACGACTGCGATCTTTTCCCGTGATTCGGTTTCCTCCACGGTCAATCGCTGAACGGAGTAGCTCTGGACGATCACGCTGCTGGTATCTGAGACCTCCCGCGCCTTCTGAGCAAAGCGGTATCCCCTTCCGGACATAGTCACGATATAGCGGTGGTCCTGGGGGCTTTCGCCGAGGGCTTTACGCAGCATCGAGATGTGTTGGGTGAGGTTCGATTCCTCGACAAAGGTATCGGGCCAGAGCAGCTTCATCAGCTCGTCCTTCGAAACGAGCTCTTCACCGCGTTGCACCAGTACCAGCAGAGTCTCAAAAGCCTTTGGGGTCAGAGGAACCGGCTGACCATCGCGGAGCAAGAGCTGCCTGCTCGGATCCATTCGAAAAGGACCGAACTCGTAGAAGCGATTTGTTTTCTGGCTCATGGAGCCTTTTAGAAAGTTTTAGAAACCTTGAGCACGTCTTATAGGACATTTCGGCCTGTGAACGTGCAGTATGCCCCCGTACGACAAGCGGTTGGAAAAACCAGGCTAAATGTGGGATGGAATTTATCACGGAATTCTCGGGAGAGCAAAGGCCTGGGGCGTGGTCGTCACCGCACGAAAAACGACGCAGGTCACCGTAGAAACCAGCCGGATTCAGATCATTCGGCGATTCCGCTCCTCCCGGAACTGGTGCCCGGAATGCGCTCGCGAAGTAGATGTGGTTGGGCTGGAGGAGGCAGGTCTGCTGACGGGGATGAAGCCACTCGAGTTTCGAGAGTACGTGGGGACCTGTAAGTGGCACTTCTCCGCGTCATCAGACGAATCACGGTTCATCTGCCTGGATTCGTTGATGAAATCGCTTCCAAATGAAAATGAGACAAAGAGGACAAAATGAAAATCAAAACCATCACTTGGATCATCATGCTTGTAATGTCAGCCGCACTGGCATTGTCCGTTCAAATGGCAGCGCAGGATAAAGCCAAACAACATCACCCTCACCAATACCATCACTACCAGATCAGCGACCCGGGCACGTTCGGCGGGCCGGGGGACTATCTGCAATTGCCACCCGCCCCCCGCGCCGGAGTCTTAAACAATCGTGGCACACTGGTCGGCGCGGCGGATACTACCACGCCGGACCCTTACTGCGGCTTCGGGCCACCTTGCTATGCCGGTCACGCGTTCCAGTTGCAGGACGGTGTCACGACCGATCTGGGCCGGCTGCCCGGCGGCTTCGACAGCCAGGTCAACTGGATCAGTGAAAGCGGCGCGATGACGGGACCTGGCGACAACGGTCAGCCTGACCCTTTGCCGCCGTTCCCGCTGCCGCAGATTCATGCGATTCTTTGGGACCACGGGAGCATGACCGATCTGGGAACCTTGCCCGGCGGATACTTTAGCTATTCGAATGGGGTCAACAGCCGCGGCGAGGTCGTCGGAGCTGCTCAGAACACGGTTCCCGATCCCAACTCCATGTTGTGGTTAGGGACTCAAACGCGGGCGTTCTACTGGAACGGCGGAACGATACAGGACATAGGCACCCTTCCCGGCGGCACTGATGCACAAGCGGCCCTGATCAACGAACGGGGACAAGTAGCCGGGTGGTCGTACACCAATTCAACACCAAGCGCGATTTGTGCCGGCTTCTACAATTATGGTTTTTTCTTGACCACCGGCTCCTTCATCTGGGACAAAGAGAATGGGGTGCGAGACATCGGCGGCCTCGGAGGCACCTGTACCCTCGCCATGGATCTCAACAACCAGGGCCAGGTCGTCGGCCTATCCGCAATACCGGGGGACGTGAACCTCCATCCCTTTGATTGGGAGGCCGGGAACGGGATGACCGACTTGCTGGCCGGGTCTCCTGGAGCGACCGCCTATTGGCAGGTGACGATCAACCAAAACGGAGTTGTGGCTAGCGGGGAGCAGGACGCATTGGGGCGCTGGCATTCCTTGCTGTGGCGGAAGACGGGAGGGAAATGGAAGAAAATGGACATCGGATTTGATTCCGTACCCACTTCGATCAACGAGTCAGAGCAAGTCATCGGCTACGGGAGTATTCCATTTTTGTGGGAGGAGGGCGGCGTCATGGTGGACCTGAATACTCTGGTTCCACCTAACTCCGGCATTCAGCTGTATGAAACCGGGAATATCAACGACCTTGGCGAGATCGCCGTCCAGGGCCCGGACGCCAATGGCAACAATCACGCCGTCCTGCTGATCCCGTGCGACGACAATCATCGCGACGTCGAAGGCTGCGACTACAGCATGGTGGATGCGAGTGAAGTTGCGTCTCGTCCGAGTCCGGCGGTTAGCGGCGCAGCCAGCCGCGCGTTGCCTCAATCACCCCTGCGCCGGATGAATCGGTATCACCTTCCCGGCCTTGGAGTCTCGCGACCGGAATAGTTGATGAGGCAATTCACTTAACTTACGCCGGGCGGAGTGATCCGCCTCGGCTTATTTTTGGGTAGTTGACGTTATCACGCGATTCACTCACGACCGCCTATTGGCAGGGTGGCACGAGGATCAACGGTTCGTGGGGCAACCAGGCACTGCGCAATCGAGGGCGCACGGATGACATCGAGATCAAGAATGTAGGTCCGGCGAGCTACTGCCGTCCCACGCCCATGTACTGGAATCCCATGGCGCGCAGACGCGACGAGTCGAGCAGATTCTTGGTGTCGATGATGATCGGCCGTTTCACCAGATGCCGGATTCTCGCGAAATCCAGCGTCCGGAACTCCGGCCAGCCGGTAGCGACGACCAGTGCATCCACGCCCTCGGCCACTCCGTAAGCTGATTCGCAATACTTCACCATGCCATTCAGTTGCAGCCGCGCATCGGGCATCGCCACCGGATCGTAAGTCCGCACCCGCGCTCCCCCGGCCAGCAAGCTCTGCGCCAGTTGTACCGAGGCAGATCCCGCAACCGAGTTCGTGTTCGGCTTGAACGACAGTCCCAGAATGCCGACGTCCTTGTTCTGCACGGTATCGATCGCAGCCGACACTTTCTGCAAAAGCCGGTTCGCCAGATCCACATTCACCGCGCGGGCGGCATTCAGCACTTTCAGGTCAACGCGATTCTCTCGCGCCAGCCCGGTCAGCGATTCCATATCACTCTCGGCGAAAATTCCGCCCATGCCGGCGCCCGGTTGCAGGCAGCGCGGAGCAATCTTTTTGTCCAACCCAAGGGCAAGTGCCAGGCCCACGGCATCGGCGTTCACGTGTTCGCACAGGCTCGCTATTTCGTTGATGAACGATATCTTGGTCGCCACAAACGCCGTGGTCGCTTCGCGCGTCAACTCCGCCGTTTCGTAGTTCGTGACCAGTACCGGAACTCCGCGCATCACCAGCGGATGAAAAATCTGTTTCAGTGAAGAGACGGCTTCGCTCGAAGGCGTTCCCAGAATAATCCGGTCGGGCCAGTTGAAGTCTTCCACCGCGCATCCGTTGGTGAAGAACATCGGCTGGCACACCAGCAGGCTCTTCAGCCCTTTGTCCTTCAGCCTTTTTTCAATCTTTGTGGTCGAACCCACTCGAACCGGCGTCACGATCGACAGCACCTGAAAGCGGCCAGCCGCGCTGGCCAGGCGGATGACGATTTCGTCCAATCCCTGTGCGGAATCCTCTGCCAGAAAAATTACCTGTGCCCGGCGAGCCAATTCCTCCGGGTCCGCCGAATAAACCAGGCGTCCCGAGCGCACGTTGCGCCGAATCACTTCCTGAAGATTTTTTTCGAAAAAAGGTATGTTGCCCTTGGCAACGTCGAGGATGCGTGTATTGTCAGCGTAGCAGCAGCAAACCGGCGTGCCAAAGTCAGCGAGACAGGCGGAGATAACTGTAGCGAGGTAGCCGGATCCATAAACCCCAATTTGCATATTCTCTCTTCCGAAACAAACCCGCAGCCTGGGATCCGGCGCTTGGTTTCGAGCCCGTTGAATCTATAGTAATCGCGCTAATGGACTTGGCAACGGGCGGAAAGTACATGTCCCGCTGGACCGCGAAACTGCCCGCTAGTTCCGGGTTTTCAGGGGTTTTTGCGGGTCACAATTGGGGAGCGATTTATGCGTTATGACTTGGAGGATAATTGGCCGTGTCCCAGCGGCAGCGGCGCCACATCCTGCCACAACCCGCCATTCTCGCGGACGAACATCAGCTTGTCCACATGAACCCGGCGCGTGCCCGGAAACTGCGCCCACCGCTCCCGCGCAATCATGTACGCGGCTCGCGCCTGCTCATCCCGCTCCGTTTTCAAAATCGTGAGATGCGGAATGTAGGGCCAGATTTCTTCGCAGCACAGCCCCTGCCCATTGAGCTGATCGTGCAGCTCCCGCATCCGATAAGCAGCCCGCTTCACCTGGATGAACAAGGTCGGAGTTGTAGGCAGAAATGTTTCCACATCTCCCAGCTCGACGTCGAACGGGAGCACGCGGCCACAAGCCTCCTCCAGAAATTCCAGCGCGGCCGCTTCGGTTACGGTCAGCTCCCGCGGCGGGAGAATCGTGAGATGGGCGGGCATGTGTGCCAAAGTCGGGTGGAGTTCCTGGCGCAGTTGTTCCACAAACTCGCCAACCGGATTGCGTACGTAGCTGACCAACGCGTAGCGTGAACTGGGCATGACTTCCGAAGCTGAAATTATAGCCTGAGCGCGGCAGCCAGGAGCAGTCCACCTCTCAGAAGAGTCACGGAGGTCACCCGCATCGCATCATTCTTCTTCGAATCGGTCGGAACGCTGCGCAGCCCGATACCGCACCTGCCTTGGGCGCAGGATATAATCGACTCACAGTCGGGGCGTAGCGCAGCCTGGTAGCGCACCTGCCTTGGGCGCAGGGGGTCCGCGGTTCAAATCCGCGCGCCCCGACCAATTTCCCTATCGATTTTCTCTACTTACCGGCCCCAGCCGGTTTCAGGACGGCCGTATTGCGCTCGTCCGACGCAATCATCCGGTAGAACTTTTTCAGCTCGTCCATCTTGCTGACTGGAACGCTCAACTCCTTGATTTCCATGCTGCGAGTGTAGTGCAGGACGTTCCCGCTGGCTTCGGTCTTGCTGTGATAGCTGCCAAAGCTGAAGTCCACATCCATCGGAGGCGGTAACTCGTCCACTTCATAGCCCACCGGCAACGCGATTTCGAAGCTGTCGGTATCCCGCGACGGCCCGTCAAATTCAAGCGGAAACTTTCGCGGCTCTTTCGTCTCCAGTATCCCCGACGACTTGCTGCCCAGCACCCGCGGCCGCACCAGCAGCAGATTGCCCGCGAGTTTTGCGTAGTTGTCGGATTGGAACGTGTACCTGAATCCGAACGGCTGGTCCGTTTGTTCGAAGTTGACCAGGCTCGCTTTTACAATTTGAAAGCTGGGAAGCGATCCCGCCAGCAGGCTCTCGATCGGTTTGATGCGATCGACATTCTTCGTCACCGTACGCAATCGCCACCGTTCTGACGCGGCGCGATCCCCCAGGCGTGTCTCTTCGACATCGCCTCTCAATATCCCGTTGGCGTCGAGCGTCAATTTGCCCACGCGCTGAATGCTGTTCGTCGCTGAACGCTGTTGCGGCAACTCCACCAGTTCACCGCCGTCCGGCGTCACCAGCAAGCCGTAATTGGCTTGCAGGTGTCCGCGAATCTGCCCAAAGGGCGTCACGTCGTTGGTGGGATCGAAGAACAGAATCCTTCCCAGCTTGGGATGCTGCATCACGGCAATCAGCGAGGGATCCTTCACCTCATCGGGCAACTTGATGGCAAGAATCACGTGGTTGAACGCGCTGTGAGCTGGCGTGTCGCGCGTGACCGAACCCCGCTCCGTGTTGATCGCTACCTGATAGGAATCCACTCCAATCTCGCGCAGCATGGTACGCATCAACGTCGCTTTGTCCTTGCAATCACCATACCGGTGCGAGAAAACATCCGGAGCGGCGTGCGGCTGCCAGCCGCCGATGCCCAATTCGACCGCAACGTACCGAATGTCGTGCTGGACGAAAGCGGCGATGGCTTGCATTTTGCCTAGCAGTGAAGTCTTTCCCGACGTTAAGACATTGACCTCTTGCCTTATTGCCTCCGACGCGTCCATCCGTCCGCTGTACAGTGTTCCGAGCCAACTGCCAACGCCCTCCCAGTTTGCGAACTCGTTTTTCTGCGACGTTCCACCAGCCGGGAAAAATGATACGATCATCTGGCCTGCCAACCCTTTCCATGGCGGCATGTCCGGCTCAGGCCTGATCCCTTTGACATCGCTGATTTTCCACAACAATACATTGCCGCTTCCCTCGTCTGGCTTCACCTCCGGGTGAAAAAGCCATGAAGTCTTGAAGACCCAGCCGGGAGGAAGTTGCAGCGAATAATGGCTCTCCCGTACTGGATCCGTTTCCTGGAAGTACCAAACATCCTGCAACCAGAAGGGCTGCTTTTCTACTTCATATTCATAGCCTACGATGTTTCCCGGGTCGGGCGCTGGAATACGCAGGACCCTGTACCTTGTGTCCTCGATTAAATAACCTCCTTCGGCTGGCGCAGCAACATCGATTGCATCCTTATCCTTGACCTCATAGTCCTTGCCCTGTGCCGGAATGCACCAGCCATGCAGACTTGTGATTTTCGTGGTCGGACTGAAATAAACCCCCACCGTGCCACGCTCTCGTCCTTCAGGCCGCAGAATCTTGTATGCCTCACGCACATGTTCCCTGATCCGATCTGCCGACAAAACCGTGACGTTCGTTTCGGAATACAGCAACAGCGCGTCGGTCTTCTCATCGTAGGAGGGCAGCGTAACCCCGACCAGCACATGCATCCATTGCGGAGCGTCCCCACTGGCCGCAGCCCGCGGCACACCACACACCACACAGACGGCGACACAAAAGAGCACGAGCCACGCCCGACGGCCGGGTTCTTGCTTAATTACTCGCATGGATTTCTCCTGGCTGCAGCACAATCTGTTCCCCATCGCCGGTCCTCACCACCTGATAGAAGTTCCGCAGCGCCGTGTAGTATTTCGGCTCCAGCATCAAAAAGTCGACCGTCAATTTCCTCGTCAGCCGGAGCGTTCCCGGGCTCTGGTCAACTTTCAAAGTGTAGGCAACGACATGCCCATCTTCATTCCGCGCCGCCGGCACACTGCTCACTTGCCACCCCGGCGGAAGCTCGACGGTTACTTCATCCGCTTTCACGTGCGGATACTCAAAATAGACAGGATGCACCCGGTGGGCATGCTCGAAGACCCCCTTCTCACCCTGGGTAAAGATAGCTGCCGGAATCATCACCCGTCTGCCAGCACCCGAGGCCCAACCCGGAATCTTCAGGTCGAATTCCGCAACCAGCGGGGTTTCCGAACTGCTCCAGTCCGGCTTGTTGGTGAGTTCCACCTCGGCGGCGGCCCCGATCTGCGAGGTCACTCGTTCCTCCAGGGACTTCTTGCGTGCCACCTCATCCGCGTGTCGCTGGCCCAGTCGGTGGTACATGGCTTCCAGTCCGGTGTAGGTGACGGTCAACTTCCCTTCCAGATCGCCAGTCTCAGAAAGCTTCAGTTTTCCTACGCGTTCGATGCGCGACTCCGCGGCTTCCGGGAGTGTGGTCTGAATCCAGGTTCCACCGTCCTTATCCAGACGTATCCCCGGCACTCCGGTTTCCGACCATTCCAACAACCCAAACGGTGTGAACGCTCCTCCCGGATCGAAATACTGGTCTTTCCCATTCAGCTTGACGAGCACAACGTTGGCGTTCAATTTGGCACTTTGCATCGTCCCCGGAATGAAAAGATATTCCCGGCGATCCGAAACCCAGCATCCGTAGGCTTCAAACCCTGCCGCTCGCGCCAAGCCTAGGAACAGCCAAGTCAGTTGCTGGCCGTTACCATAGCCTCGCTTCCAGATGTCCTCTACGTTTACGTTTTCCACCGCTTTTTCCTTTGCGCGTTTTTGCTCCTGCTCTGTCTTCTGCACTTCATACGTTGTGTTCCGAAGCTGCTGCACCCGGTCATAAATCTTTCGCAGTTTCACATCCTGCGCGTCGCTCGGCGACACGATTTGCGCCACCGCCTGCTGCATGGCATTCCGCTTTCCGATAAAGCTTTCCAATTGCCCGTTCCGCTGCTTCCCGAAGTGCTTCCAGAAACTAGCCTGATCTTTCTCGAGGATGCCCTCCTCATAGATAAAATCCACTCGCGACTTCAGCTCGTTCTCAGGTGGCATGAAGTCTTCTGTCTGGAACGCCGGTATGTTGTTCGCTTCCATCCGCACGATGTGGTCGGGCCCCTCTTTAGGAGGAACGGAGCCCGCGGGCAGCGTATTCCAACTCCAGCGCAGCGAATACAACCCGTAGTAGCTGTCATTGAAAGGCTTCAACGAAAATTGCGCCTTCTTTGTGAACAGCTCATCGCTCAGAATCCAATGCGAATCGAACAGGGCATATTCGTGCGAGTCGATGGTGTAGCTATATTCGATAATGCCGCCCACCTGCACGTCCGGGAGAGTAAAAGTCTTAGCCAGATACTTGTAGTCCCGACCTCCGACCTTTCCTTTGACTAGATACTTTTCAAAGACCTTGACGTCGGAGTTTGCGATCGAGCCGTCTGGTCTGATGGTCCGAGCCTTTATGCCTGATACGCCTTGACTCTCTTTGAAGAACGGAATCTCGACATCGGCGTACTTCCGCCCCTCCTCGGTCAGGATCTTTACGCGAAAGTAATTGTCTTCATGGGGAGTGTGGATATTGTCGTCCCGATCTACCTGCCGGTACAGAATGATCGCGGGCGCTCCCGGCGCCAGCGGTTCGCTCGTCATCTTGAGTTCATCTTGCGAAACCGGCTGGAAGCCAATACCCGCGTTCGCCCGCTGCGCCGCTAACATCCAAACCACCAGCCCGACCACCACCCACTTGCCTGACCCGAATTTAGTCATTGTCATTTCTCCCAAGGTAAGCGCAGGTTTAACAGAGGTACCGAGAAACAGGATTCGCTGCAGGCGGGAACCACAAACTCCAGGGGGACAAGTAGCGCATTCCGCGGCGACACCAATTCCGCCTCCTCCGAACTCTGGGCCCCCTCGAGCCAGAATCCGGTCACTGAATGGAACGCCTGAGTATAGCCGGAAGCGCCCATTCGTCAAGGGCATAAGTCACAAGGAAGAGCAGCCGGGTGCCCAACTCATCGCGCCCCTTGCGATGAGTGGGATTCTGTCGCGTACGCGTGGCCAGGTTGAGCGCTTTTTTCATCACAAACGCCCAGTGCATTCCATCACAGACATCCAGCCGGATGTGCGCGACCATACTCTCTGACCTGTCGCAGCCGAGGTGTGCGAGCCGAGGTGTGCCAATCCTGATCAAGGCCGCCCCGGCCGCGCCACGAAAATCATTAGTACTTCTTTGATAAACATGAGTTGAGCTGACGAGAGAAAGCTAAACGCCGCCAAAACTATGAATTTCGAGAGAATGAGGCGAGGAATCGAGCTAAGTCCTTATTGCGGAATATTTTGAAAATAAGTCCTGTGCGCTCTAGATTTTGGCGTCGCGATTCCCCCCAACTCCATGATTCCAGAAGATCGGGGGAGGGGGTAGTAGGTGATTTCACTTCGTGAAGTCACTACCACGCTCTGGATGAC
>DATFZT010000191.1:0-22762 GCA_035314185.1 Terriglobales bacterium | reverse complement strand
CGCGTCTGTCACTCGGCCCTGTAAAGTCACGCGCAGGATGCTGTTTCTTGCGTCGAAATCCATGACAAAGGCCATAGAGAGTCTCCCCCCTACACTGACCCCCAATGTGGAGATTTTGCACAACAGGCGAGAAAGACTTCGAGGGAAAGGTTGCGGTGCAACCATTATAAGACTTGTCGTCGGTGTTGTGCACGCGATGCCGTACTGCCGACATGCTTGTGTGCGCTTACCTTCCAAGCATTCCCGCTGCCCAAGCCAGCACCGCGATTCCAACCACGATGCGATAAATCGCGAAAGGTGCGAAGCCACGCTTGCGGACATAGCCCATGAACCAAGCGACCGCGCCGTAGGCGACGATGAATGAGACGACAAACCCGATGGCGAGGATGACCCATTGGTGAGAGGTGATTTCATGGACACCGATGGGATTTTCATCTTTGCCGGTAAGCGACTTCAGGAGTGTGTAGAGCGTGGCCACGGTCATGGTTGGGATGGATAGGAAGAAGGAGAATTCGAGCGCGGCAGCGCGTGACATTCCCGCCAGTTGTCCGGCGGCAATCGTGGACATGGAGCGCGAGGTGCCCGGGAAAACGGCAGAGAGAATCTGGCAGGCGCCGATCCAGATGGCTTGGCCGCCGTGGATGTCGTCCATTTTCCAGGTGTGAATCGGCGAACCGGCCGCTCCCGCGCCGGCCTTTTCCCAGGGCGCTTTCATGGCATCGATCACCCACATCACAATGCCGCCGATCAGCAAGGCAGCGCCCATCACGTAGAGACTCTCTAGATTCTTGCCGATCACCTTGGTCAGGAGGAAAGACGGGATCGCGGTGACGACGAAGGCGATCATGACCAGGCTCAACGGATGAGTCAGGTAGTCGCAGTCTCTCTTCTCGCCTTGGGGAAACGTCGAGAGGAGCTTGGCGATGTGTTTGCGGAAATAAATGGGCAGAACCAGAATCGCGCCTAGCTGGATGACGATGGAATACATCTTCCAGTAGCCGCTCGACAGCGGCACATGCAGCAGGGCCTCGGAAATGCGCAGATGCGCGGTGGAACTGACGGGCAGAAACTCGGTAAGGCCCTCGACAATTCCCAGCAGCACAGACAAAAGATAGTCGTTCAAGTGTTCTCTCCAGAACTAGGGTAGAGACGCGGCTTGCCGCGTCTCTGCTTGCAGCGCCTGTGCGGCAGACGGGGCAAGCCCCGTCTCTACAGGAATTTATTGCCTTAGTTTCGCAACTTCAGCGTATCTCCGGAAGAAACTATCCGGCTTCCACTCGGGACGATGGTCGCCATTGGCGATGTTGATCAGCAAGGCTCTGACGATCTCCTCGTATTTCGCGGCGGAGGAGAGGTCGACCGGTTGGTCCACGTCGTCGGAGGGCGCGTGATAGCGCTGGGTCAGCCAGTCTTTGAAAATCTTCACCTCGGGCGTTCCGGGCTCGGGAGCGACGCCCATGGCCAACGAAGGTACACCGTGGCGGATGAAGTTGTACTGATCGCTGCGGACGAAAAGATTACGCAGCGGTTCGGGATCAGGCTGAACTCTTACGCCGAGCGACTGCGCGACGTCGCGCGCGCGATCTCCCAGATCGGAGTCGTCGAGACCAAGCACGGTAAGCAGCTTGAGGGGGACGATGGGCAGAAACATGTCGACGTTAACGTCGGCCACAATGGATTTGGGCGGGACCGTGGGATGAGAGGCGAAATACTTCGAACCGAGCAGGCCTTTCTCCTCGCCAGTGACTAAGACCAGGAGGATGGACCGGCGCAATTTCTGCGGATTTTTCTTGAAGCTCGCGGCCATATCCAGCGTTAGCGCGCTGCCGGAGCCGTTGTCCATGGCCCCGTTGTAAATGCGGTCGCCGTTGATAGGTTCTCCGATGCCGATGTGATCGAGGTGCGCAGAGAGCACAACGTATTCATCTTCCATGGCGGGATCGCTGCCGGGGAGTTTAGCAACGAGGTTGGCCGATTCGATCTTGGTGACGTCAACTCTCGTTTTCGCGGCCAGTGAAATGGCGAGTGGAAAGTGCGGCAGAGGTTTGCGGTCTTTGCCAAGGGCAGCGATTTCTTCGAAGGTGTGGCCGGAGCCGGCAAAGAATTTCTCGGCACTTGCCGGATTAACGGTCACGGCAAGCTTCGCGCCTTCGGTTTCATTGAACTCGGGATAGTCGAGATCCATGCTGGGATGAGCGCGGTTGAGTGCGATGCGCGACCAAGGTATGTCCATGGAGGCGGGGTTGATCAACGAAACGATGCCGATGGCGCCTGCTGCGCGCAGCACTTTCCATCGCTCAGCCGCTGTCTGGTAATGCGAAGCGAGCGAGCCCGGAATCTCGGATGGCGATCCGGCAAGGATGACGATGATCTTGCCGCGGATGTCGATGCCGGCGAAGTCGTCATAATTTTTCTCGGGAACTTTGAGGCCATAGCCGGCAAACACGAGCGGCGCTTCGACCTCGGGTGCGGGCATAACGCGCGTACTAATGATGGCATCGTCGCCGAGAGTGAGCGCTTCGCGTTTGCCGTCTCGAATGAGGGTAAGGCTGCAATCTTTTTCGACGATCTGTCGCGAGACGAACTTGACGGGCTGGTAGAAGCCATTTACGCCCGCGGGTTCCGCGCCGGCGTTCTTGAGTTGTTCCACGGCGTAGGCTTGCGCTGCGCGCTCGCCACGGCTGCCGGTATCGCGGCCTTCAAGTTTGTCGTCGGCGAGGAATTTGATGTGATTCCACCAGGTCTGACCGTCGAAATGAGGGGTGGTCTGGGCTGCGGAGGAAATAGTGAGCAGCAGTGCGAGCAGTACAGTCGATGATTTTATTTTCATGGCGTCCCATTGGGCGAAGGTTTCTAGGATAGCAGGAAGCGGCGACGAAGAAGGTCGGCGCATGCGGGACCGAAGCGGAATGGCTGCGATCCGTGGGTGTCGCGTCGATTGTCCTACTGCAGCGCGTTTCCGTATGTCGGCACTCCCTGCTGCACCATGAAGAGCAGGGTTTGCCCTCGGGATGACCAGTCGCTTTGCGGGTACTGCGAAACTAACTGCTGGGCCAGCGAGATCGCCAGACCCTTCGATTGCTCGGACTTCTTTGCTTGCTCTTCCGTCTTATAGATCTCGATCAGGGCGGCGCGGCGGGAGGCGGCGTTGTATAGCGCCTCGGGAGCGGCGGGAGACTGCGGATGGTCCTTTACATATTTTTCGTAGATGTCGGCTTCCTTGTCGGGACACTTGGACGATCCCTGCCAGTCACCGCAGAGCTTGTTGTCGATCAGGTGGAAGGCGGCGAGTTGCGCCCACTTTGAGTCAGGAAACTTTTTCATCACCAGCTTCATGTAATCCTCGTTGATGCCGGTGCGCAGGTAGGCTTCCTTCTCGCGTGCGGAGGGCCGGGACCGCATGTCCGATTTCTCGATCTGCCAATTAATGTCGGCGGCACGGTAGAGGGCTTCGCCGGCCACGGGACCGGCCGGAAAGATATCGTAGACGCGGCGATAGAGGCGCAAGGCGTCCTGGGCTGCTCCGCGGCGTCCGTGGCTGCGGCTGGCCTCGTCTTCGGAATCGACGGCGGCGCCGAACAGGATGCGGTCGCCGTTCGCGGTGGACGCCCAGACGATGCCGTTATCAAGAATCCAGCCGCTGATGGTCTTGCCCTCGTCCTCTTCTTCTAGAACGAAGGCAGGGTCGCGAGCCAGCGTCGAGCCGAGCATCGCTTCGACGTGCAGCCAGTTGCGGCTCTTGTCGAGAAGGATCAGTTCCCGTCCTCGTTCCACCTGGCCGAGCTTGCTGGAAGAGGTGTCAGGCGAGATGTAGATGACGGCCTCGCGGACCAGCGTGCCGCGATCGGCGGCCAGCAGCAGAGAATTTCCCAGCACGATCAGGGCGATCAAACGCAGAAGCTTGGTAATCGGTTTCACGGTCGTGTTCGTCTCCGGATTCGAGGGTAGCACGTAGGTTAAGATGCGGGGAATGAGCGGTACAGGCTGAGATCTAGTGCCGTAGCCGCGTGATAAGTCATACCGTGGAGGACGGCGGCTTCTCCACGCGCGACGTCTTGCCTTGATTCAAGTTGACAAGGATGCAATCGGTCCTGTACACGTTTGTCCTTCTTTAGTCGTGAGAATCTGCACGGAGATCGTCATGCCCAGGGAACGGAAATCGAAGCCCGCGAAGGGCCTCCCATGATGTCCCGCGGAGCCGCGCAACAGATTGGGATTCGCGATCTCAAGAGCATCGACGACCTCAGCCAGTTGAAGGCGGTAGAAAAAGAAGTCTGGGGTATGACGGACGACGACACCCTACCCCTGACGCTCGCCATCGCTCTCAAGGCGTCGGGCAATATTCTCGTCGGGGCGTTTGATACAGCTAAAGGGAGCGGGAAGGATAAAGACGACAATCTGGTCGGGTTCGCCTTCGGATTTCTCGGCCGCGAGCACGGACAGACTACCGTCCACTCGCACATGCTGGCGGTGCTCGAAGCATATCGGCACCTGGATCTGGGTTCGCGACTGAAGCAGGCGCAGCGTGAGCGGGCCATGGCGATGGGCGTTCATGAGATGACGTGGACCTTCGATCCGCTGCAAAGTCGCAACGCGCACTTCAATTTTTCCAAGCTGGGCGTGGTTTCTGACATTTATAAGGTGGATTTCTACGGGCCGGAAACTTCCAGCCTGCTGCATCGCAACGGTACCGACCGGCTGTGGGTGCGCTGGATATTGAATTCGCGGCGGGTACGGGATCGGCTGGCGGGTAAGAATAGCCGAGTGGAAACGCTCGATGCCCTGCGGCTGCTGGCTCCGCTGGTACGCTTCGATCCCAGCGGGAAGCCGGGACGGGCCGATCTGGCCGAATCACTGGCTAGGCAGCGCGTGAGCATTGAAATCCCGGGCGACATTCTGGAGGTCGAGCGCTCCGACATGGGATTGGCGCGAGAGTGGCGCGATGCGACGCGGTGGGCGTTCCGCGAGTCCCTGAAAGCGGGGTTCTTCGTGTCTGAGTTCTGCCGTTCGGTTCGTGGACAGCAGGGACCGGGAGCGTATTTGCTGCAGCGGGGTACAGTAAGCGAGCTGATTCCCGAAACGTAAGAAGAGAAGCGTCGATTAGATTCGCTCAGCCCGAGTGCGACTCGACAGATTGCCGCTGTTCGCGCATTTGCGCGAGGAAGGTTTCGACCGGCACCTGATACTTGTTCCGGAACAGATCGACGAGCGCGTCCTCGCTTCCGGAGACTTCGGTTGCGGAAGCCTGGAATGTAGCCAAGCCGTCGTCCAAGGGCGTGTCCAGTGCGTCGGGTTCGACCTGGAGTTCGGGAGACTTATCTCCGTTTTCGCGCAGAGTTGTGATCATGCGCAGAACCTGATCGCGTTGCTCGGTTGTGGTCTGGAGAAACTCCACACCCATCCCGAATTCCGGGTGCGCGACCAGTACGATGCCTCCGGCGCGGACTTCGAAGTCGGCGGTCTTGATCTTGAGGATGACCCGCGTGCCCCTCGGGAAGGGTGACGCGGTGGTGAGATAGCCGCCGCCGAGACTGAGGTCGGTGAGATGGCAGCTGACGGGTGGATCGTCCTGCTCAGGCTCAGGGAGGTGGCTGTTCAACCACTGGCGAAGGATGTTGCGCTGCTCGTCGGTGGCGTCCTTGAAGCGGACACCGGCTTGATGGCCGTGGCCTTCCCAGGCCAACTCGCCGGCAATTTCGAGCTTCTGGTTTATGCCCGGCAATTCCAACGAGAAGCGAAGAGAGCTTTCTTTGGCGACGCGGCCCGAAAACTGAAGCGCCATGCCTCCCTCGCAGAGATCGATGGTTTTGGCGGTGTACTGGCCCTTCCCGGAACACTCGACCGGAATTTCCACTGGAACCCTCATCTTCACCCGCCGTTCGCGCTTCATCAGGGCTCGAACCGCGCGAAAACTGGCCTTGGCGCGCTCCACTGCGAAAGGTTTGTGCAGGACGAAATGGGCTCCCATCTCGAAACCGCCCTTGAGCCCGATCGAAGATTCCACCAGTACGATGGTGAGAGCTCGCTTGTTGACGGGAGCGGCTTTGGCTCCCTGCAGCACGCTGCTAGCTTCTGGATTCGCCGCATCGACGATGATGGCTTCGAAACGCTGGCGGGTGATGCGGCGGATGGCATCGTCCGTGGCAGAGCAATGCTCGACGCTAATTTCCAGGTCGCTTAGGACCCGGCGCAGGATGCGTACCGTCTTTTCGTCAGAACTCAGTAGTAGAGTCTTTAAGTTCATACTTCCAATCAAAATGGGGTCGGTTGCGCCCCACCCCGGTATCGCCGAGGCGGAACACCCCCGTTCGCACTCTAAGTCTATGAGATTCCGTGGTCAACGCAATGGCCCGGTCTTGCGGTTACTCTGGTCATCTCGCGCTCCAGGAGCCTCTTCCGGATGGTGCGCCTGCTAGTCTTATCGGCTCGAAAAGGGTCGTTCACCAGCAATCCGCACAGAGACTCGTGAGACTCGTGTAGAGACGGGGCTTGCCCCGTCTCGGAGGGTCTGGCAGTTAAGGTTCTGTCAGGTCTTGGGAGGGAGGACCAGGACTGCTCCCGCAGACCAATTTGCAAGTTGCTGTGCATAAAGGGGATACTGGGCAGGGTCTAAACGTGTCATCTTTTCTATTGACTTACATATAAAAATCTATTATTATCAATAGCTTCCATAGAGGCCGAAGGGGCTAGAATCTGCGGTACCGGATTTCCTTCCGGTGGGTGAATCCCCCAGGCACTTCTTGGAATCAAAGCAGATAGAGACTTAAAAGTCCTTATCCCGTTCAAAAGAGGGTATATTTTTCATGGCTAAGCGACGCGGAAACCCCAACTGGGGCAAGCCCGAGCCCATCGGTCCGGTTACTCCCGTAATCACGGAGTTCGAGCAGGTTGTGCACGAATACAAGCTCTCCCCCGATCAGTATTTGCGGTCTACAAGGTTGCGGGAGTGGGCACGCCGGAACAAGAATTCCAAGTACATTCCCGAGCCTTTGTTGGAAGCTTGGGGTTTTGAAATTGAATCCACCCTGTAACGCAGGAAACCAGATTTACTGAGAGGGTCGCCGCAAGCGGCCCTTTTCTGTTTTATGCTGTATTGGCGAGGAGGCCCAGTCCGGATATGCTGGCAGGCATGAAGTTTGGCGGCCCCGAACTCGTCGGTCTGATTGTTGCGGTAAGCTTCGCCGCCGGTCTAAACGTGTACGCCACGATAGCCACTTTGGGACTGCTGGCCCATGCCGGACTGCTCGACTTGCCGGGCGGGTTGCATCTGCTATCCAGTTGGTGGGTGATCGCGGCCGCGGGCGTGCTTTTTGCCATTGAGTTTTTCGCGGACAAGATCCCAGCTTTCGATTTGCTGTGGAATGCGCTGCATACCTTTATTAGAATCCCCGTGGCGGCTTTGATCGCGTATGGCGCGACCGCGCAGCTTTCGCCTGAAAAGCAGTTGCTGGCAACGCTGGCTGGCGGCGTGATCGCTCTGGCTGCCCACGGAGGCAAGATGGCGGCGCGCGTCGCCGTGACCCCATCTCCGGAGCCGGTATCGAATTTCGCGCTTAGTGCCGGAGAAGACACGCTGGCGGTCTTTTTGACGTGGTTCGCGACCCAGCACCCGATTGCGGCGGCTCTGATCGCGGCTGTTTTTCTGGGCGTGATCGCGGTGGTGATCCGGTGGGTGGTGCGGGCGATGAAGAACTTGTTTCGCGGTGCGGAAGACGAACTGGCTACATCCAGAAGGCGCCATTTGAACGCTGCGTGATAAGTGATGACGTGGTGATAACGATAACGTAGGGATAACTGTGACTCCGAATTTACCCTTTACCGATGTTCCCACCGCGATCGAAGAGATCCGTGCGGGGCGCATGATCGTCGTGGTTGACGACGAAGACCGCGAAAATGAAGGCGATCTCACGCTTGCCGCTGAAAAGGTTACGCCCGAAGCGATCAACTTTATGGCCAAGCACGGGCGCGGCCTGGTCTGCCTGGCCATGACCGAAGAACGGCTCGAACACCTGCGCATCGGTCCCATGACCAGCGAGAACACATCGCAATACGGGACTGCTTTTTGCGAAGCGATCGACGCTCGCGATGGCGTGACCACGGGAATCTCGGCGCACGATCGCGCCCACACCATTAAAGTGGCAATCAATCCAGCGACGCGGCCATCGGATCTGGCACGTCCCGGCCACATGTTCCCGTTGCGAGCGCGCAAGGGCGGAGTGCTGGTGCGGGCCGGGCAAACCGAAGCTTCCGTCGATCTCGCGCGTCTGGCCGGCATGGTCCCGGCCGGAATCATCTGCGAGATCATGAAGGACGATGGGACCATGGCGCGTGTGCCCGACCTGATCGAGTTCTGTCGCACCCATGAAATGAAGATGCTCACGGTTGCGGAGTTGATCCGCTACCGCATGCAGCATGAGCGTTACGTGCATCGCGTAGGCGAAGCGATGGTCGAAACCAAGCACGGGGAGTTCCGCCTGATCGCCTACGAGAGTGAAGTGGGCGGTGGCGAATCGCACATGGCGCTCATCCGTGGCGATATCGGTAGTGCCGAAACCAGGGATTCGTCCGAGCCGGTCCTGGTCCGCATGCATGCGCATTGCCTGCTGGGCGACGTGTTCGGCGCCACCGGCTGCGATTGTCATCAGACCCTCGAAGCTTCACTGCAGATCATCGCCGCAGAAGAACGAGGCGCATTAATCTACCTGCACCAGACGTCCAAAGGTTTCACGGCAGAGAAAATCGGGGAGCAGTCGTTTCTCACCTTTCATCGCGAACGGCGGTTGCCGTCGCTTCCCGAAAGCGAGCGCAGGACACATCGCGAGATCGGGCTGGGAGCTCAAATCCTTTTCGATCTCAATTTGAAGCGGATTCGACTGTTGACGAACCACCCGCGAAGGGTGGCCGCGCTGGAAGGATTCGATATAGAGATAGTCGAGCAAGTCCCGGTGAAGTTCTCGATCCCAAAAACTCATTCGTAGATGCTGGTGTGGTGACGGGGCTCGGCCCCGTCCAAGCTTGCGGAGGGACAGCCGCCCCCGGCTGTCCGAGCCGAGCGGCAGCTCGGCTAGAACGGTTTCCGCGGCGTAATCTCTTCATCCTTAATAAAAAACTGCGCCGAGCAAACCGACGAGCCGCAAATCGTCGGTAGCAGCCCAGCCATTTGCTTGCGGGTAATCAAGCCCAGCGTGCCGCACGAAGGGCAGGAGAGCACCGCCCAGTAGGGATCCTCTCTCTCCCCCACTTCGCCCGCATTCTCCAGCACGAATACGGTGCCGGGTTCCATCTGCTCGGGAATCCATTCGTTGATAATGCTCAATTCACCGATCATCATGCCTCCCCCGCTTTCCGTTTACGCTCTTTTAGCCCGCCGTAAAGGCCCGCCCCGTTCTGAAACTGCCGACTTCTTGCGCGACTGAATTTCTCCTCGAACCCGCCGGACTTCGTCGCTCAGACATATATCGAACATGGGTTGGCGGGCGTTCTTTAACAGATCCACAACCTGTCGTGCCGAGGTGCGCAGATAAAGATGAGTCCCGTCCGTCAGTAGGTGATGCTCGGAGGACGCACTGATAGTGGCGGCAAGGCTGGTGCCGAATTCCTGTTGCAAAAGAGCAATCACTCTGCGAATGCGCTGCAGCGAGAAGCCCCGCCGCCGGAGTTGGCAGATGATCGCCACGGTGATGAGTTCATCCCAGCTATAGATACGCCGGTGCCCCTTGCGGCCGGGCGCTACAATGCCCCGCTCGTCCCACCATTGCAGCTGGCGGGCGGTGATACCGGTCAGCGCGATTATGTCGTTGGACGTGAACTCTTGCTGCATCTTGAGTGCGTTCTGTTTCAAACAAGAAAACGGAGAAATGTTTGAAACATTCTAGGGTCGGAGAGTGGAAATCAAACAACGTTTCGTCTCGTGGTTGTTGACTATGCGGGTACGTCGCGGGAGCGGCGTATGGCGGTTTTGTGCCGAGGGAAATCTTAACCACAGGGGTCACAGAGGTACACAGGGGAATTCAACCGAGGAGGCCGTAGCATTGTGCGTTCCCGTTTCAGGCAGTAACATTAGCGACAGACAAATTCTCTTCTCGGGGCCATTCGATTCATGATCCAGTTCATGATCCAAAAAGTGCATGTGCGTGTCGCCATGCTTGCGTTGTTCGTCCTGTTATCGATCACCCTAACTTTCTCCCAGCAAAAAGAGCGGAATCGCAAGTCAGATGCTGCGCAAAAAGCCGCGCCTGCCGCGTCCGAACCGTCGGCGAAAGACGACAAGAACGAAGGTGACCCACTGTTCAGGGGTATGAAGTACCGTTCGATCGGCCCTTATCGCGGCGGCCGCTCGCTGACCGCGGCTGGAATTCCTGGCGACCCGACTACCTACTACTTCGGTTCGACCGGTGGCGGTGTTTGGAAATCCACCGACGGCGCGAATACCTGGTCCCCGGTTTTTGACAAGGATGGGGCTCCATCGATCGGCAGTATCGCCGTCGCAGTGTCCGATCCGAACATCGTTTATGTGGGCACCGGCGAGGCTTGCATTCGCGGAAACATCTCGCAGGGCGACGGCGTCTGGAAGTCGGTGGACGCTGGGAAATCCTGGAAGAGCATTGGCCTGAAGGATTCGCGCGCGATTGGCAAGGTAATCGTGAATCCACACAATCCCGATATCGTTTTTGTGGCCGCTCTTGGTCATCCGTTTGGTCCGAATACGGAACGAGGCGTCTTCCGCACCACCGACGGCGGCAGGAGCTGGGACAAGGTCCTCTACAAGGACGAAAACACCGGCGCGATCGATGTGGTTTTCGATCCGCAGAATCCCAACATTCTATTTGCCTCGCTGTGGGAGACGCGGCGGACTCCGTGGACGCTTTCGAGCGGCGGTTCGGGCAGCGGCGTGTATCGTTCGACCGATGGCGGCACCACGTGGAAGCGACTGGATGAGCATGGGCTTCCCCACGGGCCCTACGGGCGCATCGGGCTGGCGGTGGCGGCGAACTCCGAGCGGGTGTACGCGCTCATCGAAGCGAAGGAAGGTGGACTCTATCGCTCCGACGATGGCGGCGACACTTGGGATCTGGTGAACGGCAGCCACGGATTATTGCAGCGGCCGTGGTATTACATGCACGTGATCGCCGACCCGCAGGATGCCAATACTCTCTACGTGGCGGATGTGGAGTTCTTCAAGTCCACCGACGGCGGGCACAACTTCAATAAGATTAAAGTTCCGCACGGCGACAATCACGGTCTGTGGATCGATCCGAAAAATACCAAGCGGATGATCGCCTCGGACGACGGTGGCGTTACGGTCAGTCTGGATGGCGGCAAGTCGTGGACGCGCGAGGACAACCAACCGACCGCGCAGTTCTACCACGTCATCACCGACACGCGAACGCCGTACTACGTGTACGGATCGCAGCAGGATAATTCCACGGTGGCGATTGCCAGCCGCAGCGATGACGGCGCGATTGGCCGCGACAATTGGTACGAGGTCGGGGGCGGGGAAGCCGGATATATTGCGCCCAATCCCGCCGACCCGAACATTGTTTATGCGGGAGACTATCAGGGCAACATCACGCGCTTCGACCGGCGCACCAACCAGGTCAAGAGCATCGCCGTGTGGCCCGAGCTTAGCGATGCGCGCGGCGCGGCGCCGCTTGAACACCGTTTTCAGTGGACGGCGCCAATCGTCACTTCTCCGTTCGACCCGAACACGATTTACTACGGAGGCGAGCGCATTTTCAAAACCTCCGACGGGGGAACCCACTGGGAAGCGATCAGCGGCGACCTGACGCGCAATGACAAATCGAAACAGCAGCCCTCCGGCGGCGCCGTCACAATTGACGACACCGGCACCGAGTATTACGACACCGTGTTTTCGATTGCTCTCTCGCCGCTGGCGAAAGGCCTGATCTGGGCGGGCACGGACGACGGCTTGATCCAGATCACGCGCGATGAAGGAAAGAGTTGGACGAACGTCACGCCCAAAAACGTCGACCTTGCGGAATGGAGCCGGGTCAGTCTGATTGAAGCTTCGCCGCATGAGGCCGGTACTGCCTACGTCGCGATTGACCGCCATCAGAATGACGACCTCGCGCCCTACATCTACAAGACGACCGATTACGGAGCGACCTGGAGCCGGATCACGAATGGAATTCCGGATGGAGTGTTTGTGCGCGCCGTTCGCGAAGACCCGAAGAAGAAAGGTTTGCTGTATGCGGGAACCGAGCGCGGCGTTTACGTCTCGTTCGACGACGGGGCGCACTGGCGGTCGCTGCAAATCAATCTGCCGATCGTCCCCGTCCACGATCTTGTCATCAAGAATGACGATTTGGTTCTGGCGACGCATGGGCGGGCGTTTTGGATCCTTGATGACGTCTCACCGCTGCGCCAGTTCGCCGATTCGGTCGCTAGCGAAGACATGCATCTCTACCAGCCCGCGACGGCGTATCGTGTGCACACCGGAGAAGCTCCGACGCATTTCTCGTTTGCCGGAAAGAATCCGCCCAATGGCGCAGTGATTTATTTTTACTTGAAGCAGGCTCCGAAGCACGAAGTGAAGATTGAAATCCTGGATGCGGCGGGCAATGTAATCCGCAAGTACTCCAGCAGCAAAGTCGAGCCGCTTGAGGAGCCACTCGACCCCGACGACAAGAAACCGGAGAAGCAGATCAAGCTCGAAGATGGTCTGAATCGGTTTGTGTGGGATCTGCATTACGAGGCGGCGAACCGCGTCCCGGGTTATTTCCTGTGGGAATACAACGACGGTGCGAAAGGGCCGCTGGCTGTTCCCGGCAACTATCAAGTACGGCTGAGTGCGAACGGAAAGAGTTTAACTGCTCCGTTCGAAGTGAAGATCGATCCGCGGGTCACCACTTCGCAGGCCGATCTGGAGAAGCAGTTCAAGCTGCAGATGGATGTGCGCGAGCAACTGAACCGTGTCTATTACGCGGTGAACCAGATACAGGATGTTCGTGAGCAGTTGGACGGGCTGAAGAAACGCCTGGTGCCGGGCGACTCCATGAAAGCCTTGTTCGATGGTGGGAGTGCGCTGGACGCCAAGCTGATCGCTGTTCGCGATCCGTTGATTAATTTCAAAATCAGCGCCAGCGAAGATTCCCTGGCGTACGCGCCGGGGATCGACGCGAAGCTCGCGTTTCTTTCCTTAGGAGTGGCGGGGTTCGCCGACTCTGCTCCGACAGCATCCCAGTTCGAGGAATTCGACAAGCTGAAGAAGCAGACCGATGAATTACTGGCGCGCTGGGACCAGGTGCGGAATGCGGATATCACCATCTTTCAAAAGCTGGCGGCGGAACAAAACGTCCATTCGATCTACGTGCCAGATGTGAGAAGCGAGCGGGTGCAGGGCGGCGGCGAAGAAGAATAAAGAATTGTGTGGAAGCGGGGCTTCGCCCCGCTTGGACGGGGCCCTTCGACTTCGCTCAGGACAGGCTCCGCCCCGTCACCACACGAACACGTGCTAGATAAACATCTCGTCTTGCGGAACGCCGGCGCCGTTTTTCGGCTGGCGTCTTTTCTGGCCGAGGAAGACTTCGAATCCGGTGCTGATCGCGCTCATCAGTCCGTTGACCTGACGCAGCGGAGAGATCACGGTCTTGTGCACGACTTCACTGGTCTCTTCTACTCTGTCCATCGTCCGGTTCAGCAGTTCATCGGCGCGGATGACTTGCAGCCGGGTGCGGTCGAGGGCGTCGGTGAGTGTGGCGTCGATGCGCGCGAGCTGATTCCGCACCAGGTTACTTGACTCGGCGACGTTGACGCTGATCACGTCGAGCTTCGGGCGCAGATCCACCAACATGTCCTGCACGGTTTCCAGAGTGGGCAAAGTCCTGGTCGTCACTTGGGTGGCGAGAGCTTCCATCTTCGCCGTGGTCTTCCGGATCGAGAAGAAAAGGCCCACCAGAATTCCTGCCTGGATCAGGATCGCGAAAGTAGTCACCGCAATAAAAATCCTCAGGAGATTGTCATCCATAGCTGCTCCCTCATGCGTTGCCTGCCGCTAAATATTCTTTGACGGCTCGGCCGTGGCTGCGGTCGTTTCGTTATAAGCCTGACGGCCGGCCTCGTAAGCGGAGCGGAATTGCTCTTTCTGCTGGTTGAGCACGTCGCGTCCGCGATCCATCCAGTCGTTCGCCTGTTCGCGCGCCCGACGCGCGTGCTGACGCGCTCGCTCGGTGCCTTCCTGCGCCTTGGAGCGAAGTACGTCGCGTGTTTCATCGCCGGAGCGCGGCGCGTACAACACACCAACCACGGCTCCAACGCCGAGACCCGCCAGGAACCACAAAAAACTGTTGCCTTCACGATCCGCCATAACTGCCTCCTCAAGCTTCCTATATTGAATCGTAGCACCCTGATATGTGAAAGACAATTCACCACCCTCCGGATTGGCGCGCTCGGGATTCACGCGTTCTGGATGAGTCCAATCGTACCGGGACGTGCGTCTCGCCAGTTCGATATGGGATACCCGGGCGGGGACGCCCGGCGCTCCACCGACAAGTTGTTCCGGGCGCACCAAAGAAACTCTTGTGCCCGGCCCGCCAAAGGCGGACAATGAGGCGGTTTTCAGGAGGCGCTGTTTGTCTGACCGCAAGTATCGGCAACGCGGATACCAGGATTCCGGTGGTGGAGCAAAGAAAGAGTTCGAGCAGAAGCCAACTGCCCCGAAGAAAGAGAATACCTTCGGGCCGCGGCCCATCAACATGCCGGGGACGCGGACCGTTTCCCGCTGTGCGGAATGCGGCGCGCTGCTGCAGAATCTCTCGGATCCGGTTGGACAATGCCCGAAATGCGGATTCGACCTGCACGCCTGCAAGCAGTGCGAACACTTTGATCCGGCCAGCCGTTTCGAATGCAATCAGCCGATTCCCGCCAGAATCTCGCCCAAAGACAAGCGCAACGACTGTTCGCTGTATTCCATACGCGTGATGATCGAAAAAGAGACTTCCAGTAAAGGCAGTCAGCGTCCTAATGACGCGCGCCAAGCGTTTGAGAATCTATTCAAGAAGTAAGCAGCGATCAGCCCACTTGCTTCGCGGCGAGCGCGAGGATTTCTCCGCACACCCCAGAAAACTGCTCGTCCACGAGCCGCAGAATCCGTATAATTGAATCGTTTTAATACCAGCCGACTGTTTTGGACCTCTGGAGGCGTTTGCGTGAAAATTCCGGCTTTCGTTATCGCCGTCGTCACGATCTTCACTCTTTTCTCCGCCGCTCAAACCATTACCGTTGACGTCTCGCACTCCACCAATCACTTTGTGCCCAGTGAAACTCTGGGTGCCGGCGTTGATCGCATTCCCGCCGAGGCTATCGACAAAGATCTGCTTCCGGACTCGCTGAAGGTTACGCAGTCTTCCGGCTGGCAGCCAGTGTCTTTCCGCCAGAATACCGAACTGGCGGTCGAAGCCTGGCACTGGAATCCGAAAGGAACATGGAGCAATGGTAGGGACAGCAGCGATCCCGCCGGCAGGGGTTATTTCACGGGCGCTGCCGTGCCCACCGAAAGCCTGCGCTACTCCTACGGATATGCGCTTCCCCGCCGCGGTTTCACCCGCAATGACGGGACGGAAAACACCGGATTCTCGCGCCTCACCGATGGCGACCTCAACACTTTCTGGAAGAGCAATCCCTATCTCACTCAACACTTCACCGCCGAAAGCGATACGCTGCATCCGCAGTGGGTCGTCCTCGATCTGGCGCAGCCGCAACCCGTCGACAGCATTCGCATCGCGTGGGGCGAACCTTACGCTACTCACTACCTCGTTCAGTATTGGACCGGCGAGGATCCCATCAAGTCGCCCACCCGCGGCGTCTGGCAAACCTTCTCGCTGGGTACAGTCACGACCGGCAACGGTCATACCGAAACGGTTGCTCTCGTCTCAGCTCCGCTAGCCGTGCGTTTCATTCGCATCTGGATGACCGAGTCTTCCAACACCTGCGACGCCGACGGTCCGGCCGATCCGCGCAATTGCGTCGGCTATTCCATCCGCGAACTGTACCTTGGAACCTCGACTAAAGACGGTAAGTTTCACGACTCCCTGCGCCACACGCCCGATCAGGAGCAGACGGCGACCTATTGTTCTTCCGTCGATCCCTGGCATGAGCCTTCCAATCTCAGCTCAACTCGCCAGGCCCAGGTGGGCTTTGACCTTTTTTTCACCAGCGGCGTCACTCGCGGACTGCCCGCCATGATTCCGGTCGCGCTGCTCTATGACACTCCCGACAACGCCGTGGCTGAGATCGCCTACATCGAGCATCGCCATTATCCGATCTCCTACGTCGAGATGGGCGAGGAAGCCGACGGGCAGTACATGCTTCCCGAGGATTACGCTGCTCTCTATCTGCAGTGGGCGACCGCGCTCCACCGCCTCGACCCGACGCTCAAGCTGGGCGGGCCTTCTTTTCAGGGCGTCAACAAAGACATCGAAGTCTGGCCCGACGCGAGCGGCCGCGTTTCGTGGACCGCGCGCTTTCTCGACTATCTCAAGCAGCACGGACGCATGAAAGATCTCGCTTTCTTCTCTTTCGAGCACTATCCCTACGATCCCTGCAAAACTCCGTGGGGAGTTCTTTATGACGAGCCCGAACTCATGCGCCACATCATTCAGGTGTGGCATGAAGACGGCGTCCCCGCCGACATGCCGATGTTCATCACTGAGGGAAATCTTTCATCCGGCGCCAGCGAAACCTATCAGGACATTTTCTCCGGCCTCTGGCTGGCGGATTACATCGGCTCGTTGCTCGACGCGGGCGCCAAGGGCGTCTATTACTTCCACTATCTGCCTTTGCAGATGGAGCCCGGGTGCAATGATTCTCCGGGCACCTTTGGCATGTTCACGGTTGACGCTGAGTACAAGATTCACCAGCCGCTGGCGCAATTCTTTGTGGCGCAACTGATTAATCTGGAGTGGGCCCAGCCCGGCGGCGGAGAGCATAAGGTCTATTCGGCCAAGTCCGATCTCGATGACGGCGCTGACCGCGAACTGGTCACTGCCTATGCTTTGAAGCGTCCCGATGGCCAATGGTCGCTGCTGGTCGTGAATCGCGATCAGCAGAACGCGCACCGCGTTCGCATTGGGTTTCAGGGAGACGCCGGTTCGGCAGCGACTTTTTCCGGTCCAGTCGAGATCGCGACTTTTGGCAGCGCGCAGTACAAGTGGAACCCTCCGCGCACTCGCTTCATGGCGCACGCGGAAATCGCTGCCGCCCGCACCGTGGTTGCCTATACCAACGGCACGGCTGATCCGGACGGGCCGATTTTGCGTTCGAAGCAGGACGGCAACAAAGGCAAAGACAAGGTCTACGATCTCCCGGCGGCGTCGGTGGTGGTGATCCGGGGTAAGGTTGCGGTGCCATAGGGTTGTCGTTATTCCGAAGGCTGCAGTCGAGTTAGTGGCCGACGAAAATTCCACGCAGAGCGTGGATGAGACACTCTCTAGAATCAGATGACTGGGTTAGGCTAAGCCAACCGCTCCGAGTAAAAGGGCTCGGAGCGCGCCGCGAATGTCACTATTTTGTCTCTTCGCTGCAAAAATTTTGCCTTATCGCGAATTATCGCAAACCCGTGTTGACACGGGGTACTCCGACAGCGTAAGTATTGTCCCTCGTAAGTATCGGTGGTGATTCCTTAGTTATGACGTCGCTGTGAATTCAGAGGCCCTTAGCATCGGCCGACGCGAACCTAGCGGCTCATATGCAAAGAACACCCATGACTGTTCCTAATTCGAACCCGGCTCACTCCGGGTTGACTGCCCGCGCTGTCGGGCAAATTAACCGTTTTTTCAGGAGACGTCACTTTATGTCCCAAGACACACGTAGGATCTTTTCCGCTGTGGTGTTTGCCAGTCTTGCGGTTTTGCTGATCGCCGTTCCCACACTCTCGCAGGCGGCGAATGGCGGCCGCCAATCGAATGCTCAGATGCTTGGCGCTGAAGATCAGTCCAAGCAGATTGCCGTCACGTTCTGGCTCAACCAGCACGACAAAGCCGGATTCGATGAAGTGGTCCGACAGATGTACGACCGGAATTCGCCTAACTACCATCATTGGCTTACGTCGAAAGAGTATGCGGCTCGCTTTGCGCCCAGCGCCGCCGAAATGGCCATTGTTCGGCAGCATCTGGCAGCGAATAATCTCAAAGTGGTTTACGCCGACAAACTGAATCTTGCCGTGACTGCCCGAGGTACCGTAGCCGACGTGCAACGTGCGACCGGCGTGCAACTCAACCGCGTGTTGATCAATGGCGAAACGCATCGCATACCCAGTGCTGAGGTGGCAATCCCCGGTATTGCGGGCAAGCTCGTATATGCCGTGCAGGGCCTCACCGATACCAGCTTCAAGAGTCATGCGAAGATGGCCAAGGACCTGGATACAGGGAAACCGTACAAGATACCGCTGTCTAAGATCAGTCCGTTGTCCAAAGTGGGTCCCGCGGTGAAGTACTTTAACGCCAACTGCCTCGGCAATACGCAGACACACGGCTTCACGGACGGTCTGAAACCTCCAATCCAATCCGCCGACTACACCGGCACGCGCTACGGAACTAACATCAACAACGGTCCGCCCAATCTTCCGCCATGCGGCTACGATGCGCCGCAGGTGGATACGGCCTACGGCCTCACGTCCCTGTATAAAGGTGGTCTCGATGGTACCGGCGAAACCGTGGTCATCGTCGATGCCTATGGTTCGGATACGATTGCGGGCCCCTCGGGCGACGCCAACATTTTCGCGGCGATCAACGGCCTTCCGCCTTTGGTCCTAGGCACCAACTTCAACATCTACTACCCCGGGGGCCCCACAAATTGTGGGGGTAATACCTGTGGCTGGGATGTGGAAACCAGCCTCGACGTGGAGTGGTCACACTCGGTTGCTCCAGGAGCTAACATTGCCCTGGTTCTGGGTCTCACCAACTCCAGCGGCGACCTTGACGTCGCGGTGCTTACTGCCGTCGAGGACGGGCTTGGTTCCGTGATCTCCAACAGCTATGGCATCGAAGAGGCTTATCTGGCAACGTACGATCCGGCCGAACTTGCAGTTGAGGATGCTATCAACGAGTTGGGCGCCTCGTTCGGAATCTCGGTTAATTTCTCTAGCGGCGACGACGGAGACTTTTCGTATGTTTACCCTGAGATTACCGTCTCCATGCCAGCGTCTTCTCCCTACGCGACCAGCGTCGGTGGAACCAGTTTGTTCCTCAACCCCGACAAATCTATAAAGTTGCAGACGGGTTGGGGTAACAACATAACCAGGATCGCGTCCTATGCTCCCAATCCGCCAGTAATCCCGCCTCTCTTCGAGGGCTTCATTTTTGGCGCGGGCGGTGGCACCAGCGGGGTTTGGCCGCTGCCGTCGTACCAGGCCAGCCTGGGCGGTAGCTATCGGCTCGTTCCTGACATCGGAATGGTGGCTGATCCCTACACCGGCGTCGAGTTTATCGACACCGAAGGCGGAGAGACCTTCATCTCAGTCGTCGGCGGAACCAGCCTTGCCTGTCCCACGTTCTCGGGGATCTGGGCGATTGCGACTCAGGCTGCCGGAACATGGCTCGGCCAGGCTGCTCCGATTCTTTACAGTCTGCCCGCCGGCGCCATCACGGACGTTGTCGCCGTGAGCGGGCCGGACAACGTTACTGGCCATACTCACGTTGCGCACACTCCGGTGGTTTACTACACGGCTCCGGAGTTGGTGCCTCCGTTGGAAAACACCACGGATTTCGTGAGTACGCTGTATAACGGAACTTCCACTCGTTGGTACGTTCTCGGCTTCGGCCTCGACACTTCGCTGACGACCGGCCCGGGATGGGACAATGTCACCGGACTCGGCACGCCGAACGGCGCGAACTTCGTCACGGCGGTAGCTGCGGCAGTGAAGTAACTGAGCAAAGTAACTGAATCACAAACCAGAGCAGGCCGGCCCAGCGCTGGCCTGCTTTTTCTTGAAGTTAGCGCGGTTCGGCGGCGGTCTGAATGCCTTGTATGACCAACGTAATCCCGCGCGGCCTCTGCTTCTGCTATACTGCTGTTAACGCTTTTGCTACGGTTTGCTCGTCACGCGGGGATCCTGTTGGATCCGCATCACCTCCGCATTTCCTGCCCGCCGTTTGGTTCCAGCGCCAAATTCAAATAGAGCGGCATGCGAACTCGGACTCGTGTCTGAGAAATTGAAAGTAAGCCCCTCCAGAAAGAAAACAATCGAATGACCACATTTACAGAACTGCCCTTGTCTGCTGCCTTGCAGCAGAAGTTGGCGGCAGCTCAATTCATTACCCTTACACCCATCCAGGCACGCGCCATTACTCCCGCCCTTGAAGGCAAGGACGTGATTGGCACGGCCCAAACCGGCACCGGCAAGACGCTCGCGTTCCTGATTCCGATTATCGAGATGCTGCGCGCCGAAGCATTGAAACCTGAATCCGCCAAGAACGTCCGCGCTCTGGTCCTGTTGCCTACGCGCGAATTGGCCATGCAGGTTCACGAGCAGTACGAACAGCTGCGCGACAAAAAGATGCCGAAGGCGGCGCTGGTGATCGGCGGCGTGGCGGAGAAGGCGCAGATCAACAGTCTCCGTTCCGGCTGCGAATTTGTAATCGCTACTCCCGGACGGTTGCAGGATTTCATTACCCGCAAATTCGCGGACCTGCGTCAGGTGAAAATTCTCGTGCTCGACGAAGCCGATCGCATGCTGGATATGGGTTTCCTTCCAGCCATCCGGCGCATCCTGCAGATTCTGCCGCAGCGTCGGCAGACGCTGTGCTTCTCAGCCACCATGGAGCAATCCGTGGCCTCGCTGGTAAACGACTACACGCGCGAGCCGGTGCGGATTGCGCTGGGCTCGGTGCTGAAGCCGGCGGAGAGCGTGACGCTCGAAGCCTATGAGGTGCGGCCGTCCGAGAAATTGGACGTGCTGCGGCAGTTGCTCTATGAAGAAAAGGGACAGACGCTGATCTTCACCCGGACCAAGCGCGGCGCGCAACGGCTGGCCCAGGAACTGGAACGCGACGGCTTCTCGGCGGCCATGATTCACGGCGATCGCACCCAGTCGCAGCGCAACGCCGCGTTGAGCGGCTTTCAGGAAGGCCGCCACCAAGTGCTGGTTGCTACCGATATCGCGTCGCGTGGCTTGCACTGCGATGACGTGGCGCACGTGATCAATTACGACCTACCGAAGATGGCGGAAGACTTCATTCATCGCGTCGGGCGTACGGGACGGGCCGGTTCTCAAGGCCGCGCCTCAACCCTGGTCACTGGCGTGGAGGTTCTGGATCTCCGTAATATCGAGCGCACCTTGAAGCTGCGCATCGAACGCAAGCAGGTAAATGGGGCGGCTAGCGATCGTCCGAAGCGGTTTGTGGAAAACACGCTGGCATCACGGACGCTGACTGCGTTGCCGGGTGAGGTTTTCGTTTAGCTTTTTGCTTAACTCTGGTTGGTGGAGCGCCGGGCGTCCCCGCCCGGCCGCCGAACCGCTGACGGGCGAGACGCCCGTCCCTCCACTGGCTTGTCGATTAGTGATTGGCTGGCTTGCCGTGAGGTGTGAGTAGTTCGACAGGATCCGTTTCGTCGTCGTCGCTGCCGCCAATGCCGAACAGCGCCGCCTGTTCCGCCGCGTGCTCACGCATCTGACGCAATTCTTCCGCTTCGTCCACCACAACCGCGCCTTCCGGTTGATCCTGCCGGCGCTGGGTCTTGCGCTCGTTCTTGTCCCGCTGTTTCTGCTGGCGCGCTTGTTCTTTCTGACGTTTGGTAAAAGTTGATCGGCCTCGTGGCATATGAATCTCCCCGTATTTCTAGTTTTCATAATGGCTGGCTACACGCAGAGCCTGTAGGCTTGGCACAGCTTGTCTCTCTGCAATAAACCGGAAGATGGTTACATCCGTCGTTTATTTAGAGTCTCGACTATATTATAACCTCGATTCGAGTTCCCAGTTCTCAGTTCGCGGTTCTCGGAAAGCTCTCCGGGAAAAGTTCAGGCGGACCCGTTCGAGGCGTGCAATACTTGGGCATGCCAGAGCGATTAGGACAACTATGAGCAATGCTGAACTGGTGGTGGTCGGCACGTTCCTGAACAAGGTCGAGGCCGAAATAGCGCAAGGGGCGTTAGAAGCCGCCGAGATCGAGTCCATCGTCTCAGCTGACGACGCTGGAGGTTTGCGCCCCAGCCTCTGGATGGGCGGCGTGCGGCTATTGGTTCGCGCCGAGGATGCGGAGCGAGCGGGCAGGTTGGTCCAGTCAAAGTAACCCACGACCCTCAAAACAGGCCACTGGCGAGTTTGCACTGCGCTGTGTTATTCTCAAGAACGTTACGAAAACGAGAAGAGACAGGAGTGCAACAGGTTAGTGCTAGCCAGAGAGCAAAAACAGACCGTCGTTGACACGTATCGTACGCACGCTACCGATACCGGAAGTCCCGAAGTTCAAATCGCGCTGTTGAGCGAACGCATTGGTCAATTGACGGAACACTTCAAGACGCACCAGAAAGACCACGGCTCGCGCCGCGGACTTCTCATGATGGTGAGCCGGCGCCGTAGTCTGCTCGACTATTTGAAGAAGTACGACTCGGAACGGTATAAAACCGTTATTTCCAAGCTCGGCATCCGCAAGTAACCGCGCGACTGGCTCCGTGTGGAGCCGGTTCCAGACTGGTTTTCCAGACTTGGGTTTCCAGATCACGAGAGCCTTAGCAAAGTGCGTTCCCAACCGCCGCCTGGCATCCGCCTGCTCACGCGAACTCCGTGCCCGCGCATGCCCTTCTGCC
>DATFZT010000190.1:0-31140 GCA_035314185.1 Terriglobales bacterium | reverse complement strand
ATGTTCCGCAACATTCTTTCGGGCCATGCGTCAACTCCGGAAAGCGCACGAGCGTTTGTGAAGGCTGTGTCCGAAGCGGGTCACCAGGCCCGTATCGCGGAAGCACGAGAAGACAACAAATAAGTAAGTAATATCTGTCCGCGTGAATGATTTCCGCTGACCGGGACCGCACAACGGTTTCGGTCAGCTTTTTAGTTGCGGGGCTAGGTTCTTTGTTTGACGCTGTGGCCCACCGCCACCAGAAAAATGGCGCTCTTGCCTTCGGCGTGCGGGGAGAAGAAGCGGGATACGTCGTCATCGTAAAAGGTTAGGCCGGTGGCGCCCAGGCGCTGGGCGTAGGCCGCGAGATAGAGTTTGCCGCCGAGGAGACCGGCTTCAAGCTGCACCGCACGATATCCGCGATTCCCCAGGTGATCCAATATCGGCGGCAAGTCGGCCAGAAAGAAAATATCCACTGCGGCGTCGGCAGGCAACTGCTGCTCTAATCCGAGATACCCAGCTTGCTTACGAAAATCTCCTTGCTTTAGACACTCGAGCACTCCTCGATCGCGATGAAAGACGTACGCTCCAGACGCGAGACCATCGACGGCGTGCACAATCAGGTAGAGGTGGTTGAGTTGAGGTCGCCCAGAATCGTCGAAACTTGAAGACAGGAAGTCCGCCGGTACTCCGCGGGTAGCGCGGTCGAGGATGGTGGAAAGCTGGGGCAAGCTGATCGGCGTGCGCGCAAACTGGCGGCTGGAGCCGCGGCGCAGGATGACCTGCTCGATGGGATCGGTGGGCATTTCTGCGTCGTATAGGGGGCGGAGCTCTATGGCGGGTCCGGTCGACGGAGTGGAGTTAGTCAATTCCGTATCCGTACTCCCCGGCGGAGTATGTCCGCGCCAGGCTGCAACTTCTTCGGTTGAATCGAGCGCGGAGGCGGCGTGCATCTCGCGCATAAGAGGATAGTCAATCTCGTGCCGAGAGAGCGGGACAGTTTCGAATCCGAGCGGGGAGAGATCGGCGGGCGCTCGGGGAGCTGTTTGCGCAGAAAGGCCGGAGTCATATCCGATAGGGACGAGCGAGAAGGCCACCTCGCGTTCGGAATCGACGTCGAGCAATCGATTCACTGTGGCGTCGACAAAGCCGCAAACCACCTTGGCGGGCAGGCCGCGGGCGGTGGCGACGGCCAGCAGGTTGGCGAGCAGGGTTCCGTTGTCCCAGCCGAAATGGCGGTAGGTGCGGTCCTGATACTTCCAGGCATTGCGCCAGTAGGTGCAGGTGCAGACGATGGTCAGCGGCGCGTGAGCAATGGCAGGTTCATTGCCCGTGGCCTCGACTAGAACATGGCGATAATCTCCGGCGCGCAGTCGTTGAAATCCGAACTCGGCGGGGGCGAAGTGATAGACACCCGCCTGAAGGTCGGCCAGGTCGGCCGAAACGAGATAGAGCTCGACTTCATAGAGGGCTCCGGTGCAGGCAGCTGCGCGAAAATAGATTTCGCCGCCGGAATATTTTCTCTGCCGGGTGATGCCGGCGGAAAGGTAGAGGAGTTGAGCCACCGCCTCCAAATCCGGCGTGGCGTTGGCATGGGCGGGGACGCGGCTGGCAATCGCAGAAAGGGCAGCCACTCCAGTCTGGCGCACCTCGCCGGGCAGGCGCGACGGTTCCAGCGCAGGGTAGATCTTGAACGGCAAGGGCTGGTTAGGAAAGTCCAGGGAATGCGGGTTGGTGCGAACGCTGATGTAAGAATGCTTGGTCGCTTCGTGATAGTTCCAGGCAGCTTCAGTGTTGGAGTTGTTGGACATGAGTGCTGTTGGAAAGCTTGACAATAGTGGGGCACAGGCCTAGCATGAATATAGAGCAAATAACTATTCTTACTCTTTCAGGTCCTCTGAACTAAGTTAGCCTATCTGAAGATTGTCTCCTCTTCCATTGCTCTGGGGAGTCTGAGTCACGATGCACGGGTCCGCTGGGGATCTTTCCGACGCCAAACCCAAGCCGATCAAGATTCGTGCCGGCAGCAATAAGACAGTTCGAGAACCTGAAAGGGACCATGAAAAATATCAAGTTTGTTGTGAAGTTGAACCGCGGAGCTCATGCCCCTCAATACGTGCTGCGGGTTGATCGGCTTCCCATCCTGACGACAACCAACCGCAAGCTGGCCCTGGTGATGGGGCGATTTACCGCGGAAGACGCGGTCAAGTCGATGCAGAATTCCCACTGCACCCCGGAGTTAGTATCGGTACGGGTCAGCGCCTAGCAATGCAGAAACGTGAATGTTCAGAATGCGGTGGCGAGTTGGTTCTGGCGGTGCGAGCGAATCAACCGCAGAACCAACCTCACACTATTAATGATGGACCGAGCCTGGTGACGAGCGCCTTTACGAGCTGGAGATGCAGCACTTGCGGCTGTGCCTTTACGGCAGCACAGCTTCGCGAGGACAAGCGTGGACGGACAAAAGCAGCCCAACACGCATGATCGTTTAGCAGCATTGCCGAGCAGCACCTTCCTCTGTATTAGTCTCCCGACGGCATCAGTTCGTGGGATTCCTCTCCGCACGAAGCAGTCTGCAACGCCGGCGATGTCTTACGGATCATCTCCAAGAGAAGGACGCGGTCAGGATTGAGCAGTTCGGCGACGCGTTCCTTGCTGACTTGGGCGACGATGATTTGACCAATCTCAGTGTGCACATCCGAGAAAATCCCCACGCTCTTCATTCTTTGTGTCTGAAACTCGTTGTCCTCGGTCGGGGTGACATAGTGCACGGAGCTGGCATTGTAGCGGTGAATTAGAAACAGTTGAGTAACCGTCATCAGTCGCTTCTTGCGTGCCGGCTCGAGGGTGTTCTGGTCGCGAACCGAAAGGATGCCGCGTCCGCGACGATCCTGGATGTAGGCGAAGACCACGTTGGCTAGTTTTTCCCCGCTGGGCTGGTTCACACTGGGTTCGCCCAGCACGCTCAGCTCCAACAGCTCCGAACCCGCCGTGTGCGGACGTAGCTGAACGCGAATCTTTTCCGCATAGCCGCAGTGCTTGCGCCACTCCGCGAGCCACTCCTCGAGCAGTTTGGTCGGGACTTCGGTCTGCACCAGGTGCTGAAACTGCGTCGACCCCTTGCCCATCGCCTTGGTCGCAGCGGTGCGACCCGACGAAGCCATCAAGGCGGCGTCCAGCCGCGGCCCTCCAACCAGAGTCTGCGGCGTCCGATAGGGTGACTCCAGCAGTCTGAACTTGCGCTGCAGGCGCGCGAGCGCCAGCATCCCGTCCTGCTTCAACGCCATGGCAAACTCCTCGGCAGCCAGACCGTCGATCTGGTGGCCGCCGTAGGTGATGAAGTTGAAGACGAAGCCGAGTTTGCCCAGTTCCTCGGGGAAGCGCTTCATCTGCTCGTCGTTCATCCCGGTGGTGTCCCAGCTGAATGACGGCGACAGGTTGTACGCCAGCATCTTGTCGGGATACTGCGCGTGGATCGCCTCTGCGAACTTCCGGGCGTCCTCAAGATCCGCCGTCTTGGTTTCCATCCACAGGATATCGGCGAAAGGCGCGACCGCCAGCGACTTGGCGACGGCGTAATCGATCCCGGCTTGGATGTGATAGAAGCCTTCGGGAGTCTTGGGCAGCTCGCAATCCCAGGTCACCTGGACGCCCATCGACTTGGCGCGCCCGCGTGCCTCGTAAAAAGAAGCTCGTTTCGCGAACGCCAGCCATTCCTCGACCGCGATGTCGAAACGGTCGCCGTCGGCCATACGGGCCTTCATCGTCTCGGCGACTGCCATCCCATAGGTCATCATGCCGGCTTCCGCCTGCCAGGTTTCCACATAGCGCGTGTCGATCTTGTCGAGTTCTGCCTCGAGCTCGGTCGCAGGCATATCTTTGAGAATCTTGGCGCGCTTGACGATCAGGGACCAGAGCCCGACTCGCTGAAGCCAGTTGTAGGCCTCCGAGTACTCGGCCTCGGACACGGCAAAGAGCATGTGACCGCGGACCTCTTCAACACCCAGCTCGTAGAGCTTGCGCAAGATGGCTAGATAACCGGCCTTGTAGCTGGGTAGGTCGATGTTGGTGGCGCCGAGGATGAAGGGTTGGTCGCGCTCGTCGCTCCGGCTTTCGATGAAGGTCGCGGACTCGGCATCGGTTCGGGCCACAATGATGCCCGAAACCCGCATGACATCGAGCTGCAGACGGGCAGCGTTGAGGCGCTTGATCTGTTCGTCCTCGGCCACAACCACCTTGCCGCCCTGGTGGCCACACTTCTTTGCTCCCGGCTTCTGGTCTTCGATGTGGTAGCCCGGCACCCCGACCTCGACCATGCGACGGATCAGATTGCGTACATGCGCGTCGCCACCGTGGCCGGTGTCAGCGTCGGCGATGATGAAAGGCCGAAAGTCGACGACAGGCGTTGTCGCGCGCTGTTCTTCGGTCATGCGGGCGCGCGCAAAGTGTTGGTTCTTGTCGGCGGTGAGAAGTGCCCGCACCAGTCCAGCAGCCTCGTCTGGCACCTGGCTGAGTGGATAGCTGGCGAGGTCCGGACCCGGATCCTCTGTCACCGATCCCCGGGCGGACGTTGCCCAGCCGCCCAGGTAAATGCTTTCCATCCCGATTCGCTTCATCATCACCGCCTGGCCTGGCGAATAGGGACCAAATGTGGTCATCTGCCGGCGCTCATTGAAGAGCTCGCGCAACCGTGAGTAGAACTCCTCAGCTGCTCGTCGCGCGACCGTGTAGTCGCCGGAAAGCGTGCCTTGCTGCTCGGCCACCTGACGCGGGGAGTAGAGACGGACGATCCCGTCGAATCGGGGGCGCGCGAACCATTCCTTCGCGGCCGCGACTTGCTGGTCGAACATCGTCATAGTGGTTTCCTGGCTCTCAGCGCTGATTAACACTTGACTGCCTCCGTGGATACTTGTGTTCTTTGTTGCCGTGCTCAATTGACATCGTGCCGGGTTCGCGGACTAGTCTCCCGAGGGCAGGAGTTCGTCGTCCCAAGAATTACCTATCAACGAGGGATAATCCAGAACCGTTAGGGTGGTAATGCCGTGGCTGTGTCCCGCCTCAAAGATGGTGTCGTCGGTGTTGCTGGTGTGCCGGTTGGGAGTCGAAGTCGTCATCTTTTTATCCCCACTCAAGAATTTGCGTTCGGGCTTTGGTCCGAACTTTGGTCCGAACCGCGTCCACGTGCAGTAGACCCCGAATCGCATTTTCAGACAAACCTCGGAGTCCGTCCGGGACCACTGGGTCAAAATGACCTAGTGTGCGGGACTTGCGCAGTCGGATGGCTATGATGTTGACTTATGAATGCCATGACTATTCTTCCGAACGATGCTGCTGATACCCAGACTCAAACCCAGATTGAGGCCAGCGTTCTTACCGCGGATGCCCGCGCGTTCCTGTTGAAACTGGCGGCTCGGTTCGAGCCCCGGCGGCAGGAACTGCTGGCGCGGCGGCAAACCGTGCAGCAGGAAATCGATCACGGCAAGCTGCCAGATTTTCTGCCGGAGACGGCTGAAATCCGCCAAAGCGAGTGGAAAGTGGCGCCGATCCCGAAGGATTTGCTCGATCGCCGCGTGGAAATTACCGGGCCGGTCGATCGCAAAATGATCATCAACGCGTTGAACTCAGGGGCCAACGTTTATATGGCCGACTTCGAGGACTCGAATACGCCGACCTGGAGCAACAACATTGAAGGCCAGCAGAATCTGCGGGACGCAATTCGGGGAACGATTCGCTACCAGAGTCCGGAGGGAAAGCAGTATCGGCTGGGGTCCAACTTGGCCACGCTGGTGGTACGGCCGCGAGGCTGGCACCTGGACGAAAAACACTTTTTGGTCGAGGGGAAACCGATCTCGGGAGCGCTGTTTGATTTTGGCCTGTTCTTCTTTCACAACGCGCGGACCTTGCTGAGCAAAGGCACTGGCCCTTACTTCTACCTGCCGAAACTGGAGAATCACCTGGAAGCCCGGCTGTGGAATGACGTGTTCCTGTTTTCCCAGGACGAACTTGGCATTCCGCGGGGATCGATTCGCGCCACCGTGCTGATCGAAACCATTCTGGCGGCGTTCGAAATGGACGAGATTCTTTACGAATTGCGCGAGCATTCCTCCGGCCTGAACTGTGGGCGTTGGGACTACATTTTCAGCTACATCAAGAAGTTTCGCGCGCATCCTGAATTCGTATTGCCGGACCGGTCTGAGGTCACGATGGAGACGCATTTCCTCAGCTCCTACGTCGAGCTGCTGATTCAAATCTGCCATCGGCGTGGCATCCATGCGATGGGTGGAATGGCGGCGCAGATTCCCATCCGCAATGATGCGGCGGCCAACGAACAGGCGCTGGAGAAAGTGCGGCGCGACAAACTCCGCGAAGTGCATGCCGGCCATGACGGAACCTGGGTGGCGCATCCCGGCCTGGTTTCGGTGGCCAAGGAAATTTTCGATAAGTACATGCCCGAAGCGAACCAGATTTCCTCAAGCCGGAAATCGGCGCGGACAGTGCAAGCGCAAGACCTGCTTATGGCACCCAAGGGCGATATCACCGAGAAAGGTCTACGTTGGAACATCGACGTGGGATTACAGTACCTGCATTCGTGGCTGCAGGGATCGGGCTGTGTTCCCATTTACAACCTGATGGAGGATGCGGCGACCGCGGAAATCTGCCGCGCCCAAGTGTGGCAGTGGGTGAGGCACGGCGCGCATCTTAAGGATGGCAGACTGGTAACGGAAGAAATGGTCAAAGAGATCATCCATCAGAGGGCGGCGGAGTTGGGCAGCAACAAAAATAATGACGAAAAGCTGCGGCAGGCGGCCAATCTCCTCGAAGAGTTGACGACGAGCCAGGAATTTGCGGAGTTTCTGACGCTTGCCAGTTATGATTTATTAGACTAGAACGTCAATTGATGGGCGCACGCAGAACTCCCGCCAACTCCCCGATTGACCTTGCACCGATTGACGCAGGCTTCCTCTCGCAGTTGCAGGAACATGTTGCCGCACGCGAGATCGACCGCGGGATTCGGTGCCTGCAATCGCGGCAGAATCTGATCGCCCAGCTCGATCCCTCCCAAGAGAATGCTGCACGCTTCGTGGCGCACCTCGCGATATGGACGGATATTGGATTCAGCGGGCCGCCGCTGCAGGACATTTTGAGGCGGTTTGAACACTTAGACCCAGGCTTGCGCTCAAAACTTCCGATCGCCGACTACATCTGCCTGCGCATGGCCGAGGGAATGTCTGCGATGGTGGAGGAGGCGATGGAAACGGCGATTGGTCATTTTGATTTCGTCCTGAGCTTAGGCGAAGAACTGGACGACCGGTTTCTGCTGGCCATTGTTTATTTCTGGAAGGGGCGCTGCCTGCGGAGAAAGGGCGACTACGATGAGGCCCTGATCTTTACCGGCAAGGGAAGAGACCTGGCGCTCGCGTTAGGCCATCTGCGCATGGCGGCGGTGATGCAGGTGCTCGAGAGCTGGCTTTTGTTTCAGCAGGGCAAATGGAAAGAAGCGGTACGCATCTCGCAGACAGCGGAAAACGCACTCCGCGAGACCGATGATTACGTGACGCTGGGCAACATTCAATCCTTCTACGGACGCATGGCGCGCCGGGAAGGCCGTTTCGATAAAGCGGTTGAGTTTTTCGAGAGCGCCATTCGGCATTATGGTCAGCGCGATCCGCGGCATCCAAACCTGGCGCGGTCGCTGGCCAATATGGCGCTTGCCAAACGTGGGATCGCTCTTCAGTTGCAGAAAAGAATTGACCGCGATGCCCAGCGGCGGCGGAAAACAACAGCCGCCACGGGACGCGATTCCGCCGCACGCGATGCCAAAGACCGCGATTCGCGCAAGCATGACTATCGCAGCCGATTGACTCAGCTTCGCCGCGAAGCGCTCGAGCATCTGGAGGCCGCCCGGGCCATCTACCAGCAGCGTCCCAGCCATCACGGAGTCGGCACGGTTTACATGAATGCGGCTTACATCCACCTCGATGGCGGAGATTTTCAGCGCGCCGAAGAAGAAGCCGCCTCCGCGTACGACGTGGCCGAACAGAAGCAGGATTACATTCTGATGGGCCGGGCGCGCATTCTGGAGTGCATGATTGAAAATGCGAAGGTGGAAGAAGAAATTGGCGAGGGTGCCGATCCGGGAAGCCACGCGCGCCGGGCACTCGAGTTCAGTCAAGAGGCGATCGAACTGGCGAAGCACACCCAGCATCATCTGTTGCTGGCGAATGCGCATCTGTGGCAGGGATTGACGCAGTGCAATTCGTTTTTCGATAATCCGGAGGCGGCGCGCGAGTCGTATGACCTGGCGCGGGCTTCCTGCGGTGCGAATCAGCCCGACAACAACATGTGGCAGGATCTGCAGACGCTAGGCGCGAAGATTCTTCGTAAGGGAAGTGTGCATCCGGCGCTGAAGGCCTGGTCGCAGGGAGCGGTGGGCGAGAAAACGTTCCGTCAAATCAGCGAAGAATTTGCGGAGATTGTGATCGCGCGGGTGTGGGAGCGCGAAGGCCGCAAAGTGTCCCGGGTGGCGGCCCGGCTCTCGATTTCTCCCAAGAAGGTGCGGCGCATCCTGGCGCGGGTGGGACGACGAAAACCGCGCCAAAGCTAGCCGAAACCGGTGTGTGATGGGGCAGTGGGCCGGTCGCCGGGCTCGCGAGGACAGATGTGGAGTCTAGAGAAAATTTGCGGAATTATTGGAGGCACAATGAAGAACTACCTGGGTCTGGGAGTGGGTATCGGCATCGCCGCTGGAGCGGGGATCGGAGTTGCGCTACATAACATCCCGGTCGGGGTCGGAATCGGAGTAGCTTTGGGACTAGTCTTCGGGTTAGCCATGAACAGACGGAACCAAAAGTCGCATTGACCCACTAAGCGCGATCTGCATCCCTTGAATCTGGAATATAGAGAGAGTCGAACGGGACTATCGATAATCTAAAGTCTTATGAAAATCGCAAAGGATGTAACGGAACTGATTGGCCACACGCCGCTGGTGCGGCTGAACCGCGTTACCGAGGGCGCGGTTGCCGAAGTCGTAGCGAAGTTGGAGAGCCAGAATCCCCTGGGCAGCGTGAAAGACCGCATCGGGGTGAGCATGATTGCCGACGCCGAAAAGGCCGGCCGGATTCAGCCCGGGAAAACCGTTCTGATCGAGCCCACCAGCGGCAACACCGGAATCGCTCTCGCCTTTGTGGCCGCCGTGAAAGGCTACAAGCTCATCCTCACCATGCCCGAGACCATGAGCCTGGAGCGGCGCGTGCTGCTGCTGGCTTTGGGCGCCGAGATCGTTCTTACGCCCGGACCACGGGGAATGAAGGGAGCGATTCTGAAGGCCGAGGAATTGCTGGCCGCGACTCCAGACGCGTACATGCTGCAGCAATTTGACAACCCGGCGAATCCGAAGATTCACCTCGAAACTACCGGCCCCGAGATTTGGAATGACACGGGCGGCCGCGTCGATTTTCTGATCTCCGGCGTCGGAACCGGCGGAACCATCACCGGCGTCTCCGAATACATCAAGCCCAAGAAGCCGTCGTTCAAGGCGATTGCCGTGGAGCCGACCGATAGCCCGGTGCTTTCCGGCGGAAAGCCAGCGCCGCACAAGATTCAGGGAATCGGCGCCGGATTTGTCCCGAGCATCCTGCGGCGGGATTACGTTGACGAAGTCATCGCCGTATCGAACGAAGACTCCATTAACATGGCGCGGCGGCTGCCGCTCGAAGAGGGGTTGCTGGTTGGCATCTCTTCGGGAGCGGCAGTGGTTGCGGCTTTGCAGGTGGCGCGTCGTCCGGAGAATGCCGGTAAACTGATCGTTGTGGTGCTGCCCTCGTTCGGCGAGCGCTACTTGAGTAGTATCCTCTTCGAAGGACTGCGGAACCAGGCGTTGCAGATTCCGACGTCGCAGGTTCCGGCCTGATCGTTAGTCTTTAATCTCGAGTCTTTAATCTCGAACCTTTAATCTCGAATCTTGGGCCCATGCCGCATCTGTTGTCGCTAATCCGCGAGGACGTTGCCACCGTGCTGGAGCGCGATCCTGCGGCGAAGTCTCGCCTGGAAGTTTATCTCTGCTACTCCGGGCTGCATGCGGTGTGGTTTTACCGCATGAATCACTGGTTATGGAACCATAAGTTTTTTCTACTGGCGCGCTGGTTGTCGCAGGTCGCGCGCCTGCTCACCGGTATCGAGATCCATCCCGGGGCCCAGATCGGCCGACGCTTGTTCATCGATCATGGCATGGGCGTGGTGATTGGCGAGACTGCCGTGGTCGGCGAGGGCGTCACGCTCTATCAGGGTGTGACCCTTGGCGGAACCGGCAAGGAACACGGGAAGCGGCACCCGACGCTTCTCGACAGTGTGGTGGTCGGCGGCGGCGCGAAGATTCTGGGCAACATCACGGTGGGCAGCAATTGCCGGATTGGAGCCGGATCGGTGGTGCTGCGCAATGTGCCAGATGATTCCACGGTGGTGGGCGTGCCCGGACACATCATTTTCCGGGAAGGCAAACGCGTGGTGATTACCGACCCCAAGCAGATCAACGATCCGCTTTCCGAGGCCTTGGCAGCGGTCGCGTCTGAGGTGAACCGGCTGGCGGAGCGTGTGCGTCAACTGGAGGGCACGGGCGGAAGCGAACCGCTTTCCGAATCCATGCAACGGATCATGGAGGATATCGACTACCAGATTTAGCCCGCGCCCCATTCGCAATGGCGCGACCAGCCTCAACAACATCACTCCCGTTTCGCGCGCACCCAAGTATGATTGATTGTTTTGGGTCGAGACTTCCAGCGGATGAACTACGGCTTCGTAATCGATAACCGCAAGTGCATCGGATGTCACGCCTGTACGGTGGCGTGCAAAACCGAAAACCACGTGCCGGTGGGCGTGAACCGGACCTGGGTTAAGTACGTCGAGAAAGGCGTCTTTCCCGACACACGCCGCGTCTTTCAAGTTACGCGCTGCAACCACTGCGAGAAGCCTCCGTGCGTCACCATCTGTCCGGTGACGGCGATGTACCAGCGCAAGGACGGAATTGTCGATTTCAATTCCGAGCGCTGCATTGGCTGCAAAGCCTGCATGCAAGCCTGTCCGTACGATTCGATCTACATGGATCCAGACGATGGCACTGCCACCAAATGCCATTTCTGCGCGCATCGCACCGAGGTTGGACTCGAACCCGCGTGCGTAATTGTGTGTCCGGAGCACGCCATCATTGCCGGCGATCTCAGCGATCCGCAAAGTGAGGCGGCGCAACTGGTGGCGCGGGAACCGGTGCGCGTCCGTAAACCCGAGCAGAGAACTCTGCCCAAGCTTTACTACATCGACGCCGATGAAAGTGCGATCGTGCCGACGGCGGCGCGGCATGAATCGATTTACATGTGGTCGCAGCGGAATGCGGCGGTGCTTGGCGGCGGCGCCGTCTATCCGCCGGATAGTCCGTTGCTGCAGGAGAATGCGCTCGCGGCGTATGACGTTTCTCATGCGCGGCCGTGGGGCTGGCAAGTGCCGGCCTACTGTTGGACCAAGTCGATCGCTTCCGGTGTGCTTGCCGTGCCAGCGATCGCGATGGCGCTCGGAAGATTGTCGGGCAACCGGGTCCGCGATATTGCGCTGGCGACGGTCGCGTTGCTGTTCACCGCGTTGACCACCGTGCTGCTGGTTTGGGATCTCGATCACAAGGAACGATTTCTCCGTGTGGTGTTTACTCCGCAAAGTAAATCGTGGCTGGCGCGGGGCGCGTTCATTCTGATCGCATACAGCGGTTTGTGTGGCGTGTTCTGGTTGGGCGCGGTGGCGGGATTTTCCGTTATCATCACCGTGTTGTTGTGGCCCACGGTGCTCGTAGGATTTTTCGCGGCCGCCTACACTGCGTATCTTTTTGGACAGTGCGAAGGGCGCGACCTGTGGCAAACGCCGCTCCTGCCAGCGCATTTGATTGTCCAAGCTTTGCTCTGCGGATCGGCGGTGCTGGCGCTGCTTCCGGACGCGATCGGTGGTTCAACCCAGGCGATTTTCATCGCGGTTCCCGCGCTGATCATCACTTTGGGATTGCACGTGCTCATGCTGCTCGGCGAAGTTGTGATGCCGCACACTACGGACAATGCGCGTTACGGGGCCCGACTGATGACGCGCGGTCCGTTCGCGCGCGCGTTCTGGGGCGGAGGCGTCGTACTCGGGGGAATTATTCCGCTGGTACTGTTACTACTGGTGACTGGTTCTCAGTTGTTCGCTGCGTCCAACCGCATGGTAGCTGGACTGGCGAGCGTGCTGGCGCTGGCGGGACTTCTGATTTTCGAATGGTGCTTCGTGATGGCCGGCCAGAGTGTGCCGAACAGCTAATTGCCCGTAGAGACGCGGCTTGCCGCGTCTCCGGCGGCGGATGTGGCGCATGCGGAGACGGGGCAAGCCCCGTCTCTACAACGTCATAATTAAGGTTGAACGCATATGGAGAGTCAGCCATGACCGAATTCAAGCGCGACGGCAGTCATCTCTCTTCGTACCCGCCGGTCGAGAAATGGGACGATTGGGTCGAGTACGACCCCGACGCCTGGCCTCGCCGCGTCGAAAAGCATTACCAGCTGGTTCCGACTATTTGCTTCAATTGCGAATCGGCGTGCGGGCTTCTCGCCTACGTCGATAAGGAAACCGGACAAGTCGCAAAATTCGAAGGCAACCCGAAGCATCCGGCGAGCCGCGGACGCCTGTGTGCGAAGGGCCCGGCGACGATCACTCAAATTCACGATCCCGATCGCATCCTTTATCCGATGAAGCGCTCCGGGCCGCGCGGCGGCGGAAAGTGGATGCGGACTTCATGGGACGAAGTGCTGGAGACTTTCGGGGCGCGCATACGCAAAGCGTTTCAGGAAAATCGCGGCGAAGAAGTCATGTACCACGTGGGCCGGCCGGGTCACGACTTCATCATGGAACGGACTTTGCAGGCGTGGGGCATCGACGGTCACAACTCGCACACGAATGTGTGCTCGTCGTCGGCGCGGCTGGGCTACCTGCTGTGGCACTATGCCGACCGGCCGTCTCCGGACCACGCCAACGCGCGCTTTATTCTGCTGCTTTCCGCGCATCTTGAGTCCGGCCACTATTTCAATCCGCATGCGCAGCGCATTATCGAGGGAAAGATGGCGGGAGCGAAACTCGCCGTCATGGACCCGCGGCTTTCGAATACGGCGAGCATGGCGGATTACTGGATGCCAAGCTATCCGGGGACCGAAGCAGCGGTGCTGCTGGCGATGGCGATGGTCATCCTGAGCGAAAATCGGTTCGACGCCACGTTCGTGAAGAACTGGACGAACTGGGAAGAACTCGAAGTCGACGGCTTTTCCGCGAAGGGCCAAAGTTTCGAGGCGCTGATTGAAGCGTTGAAGCGGCACTACGCGAAGTTCACGCCGGAGTTTGCGGAAAAAGAAAGCGGAGTGAAAGCTGAAGTCATCGTCAAGACAGCGCGCGAGATCGCGGCCGCTGGCAGTCGCTTCGCATCGCATCTGTGGCGGGGCAGCGCGTCCGGCAATCTGGGTGGATGGCAACCGGCACGCGCTTTGATGCTGCTTCACGTGCTGACTGGGTCGGTTGGAACTCCCGGCGGACACAATCTGAATGCGTGGAACAAGTTTGTGCCGCGCCCGTACAAAAATCCGCCGCCGCAGAAACGCTGGAACGAACTGCTCTACCCGCAGGAATGGCCGCTGTGCACCCATGAAATGTCGCCCCTTCTTCCTCATTTTCTGAAGGAAGGCCGCGGCCGCATCGAAGCTTATTTCACTCGCGTGTTCAATCCTGTATGGACTTATCCCGACGGGTTTTCCTGGATCGAAATGTTGCGCGACGAAGAGAAAGTCGGCTTGCACGCTGCGCTGACGCCGACCTGGAGCGAGACTGCGTGGTTTGCGGATTACGTTTTGCCCATGGGCTTCAGTTCCGAGCGTCACGACTTGATGAGCCAGGAGTCTTACGCCGGAAAGTGGATCGGCTTTCGGCAGCCCGTGCTGCGCGTTCTGCAGGAAAGGGAAGGGAAGAAGTTCGATTACACGTATCAGGCGAATCCGGGAGAGGTCTGGGAAGAGGATGAATTCTGGATCAACCTTTCGTGGGCGATCGATCCGGACGGATCGATGGGAATCCGGCAGTGGTTCGAATCTCCGTATCATCCCGGAAAGAAGCTGACAGTCGACGAGTACTACGGATGGATTTTTGAAAATTCAGTTCCCGGCTTGCCCGAAGCCGCGGCGAAAGAGGGATTGAAGCCGCTGGAATACATGCGCAAGTACGGCGCCTACGAAGTGACCACTGACGTCTACAAGCAGAACGAGAAGCCGGTGGCTCCGGCTGACCTTTCGGGATCGAAAGTCGAAGCGAACGGCGTGGTGACAAAAGATGGCAAAGCGGTAGGCGTGATGGTCGATGGCGCGGCCGTCGTCGGCTACAACACACCGTCACGGAAACTGGAGTTATTTTCGAAAACGATGGCCGACTGGAAGTGGCCGGAATTTGCGCTTCCGGAATACTATCGCAGCCACATTCATCGGTCGGCGCAGGCGGCGTCGATGGCGAAGCCGGGGGAGGATTTCGGTCCGGATTTCGATAAACGATACATGCCGCTGGTGGAGTGGCCGAAAGACTCGAACGGCGAAGTGTACACGCTGCTGCCGATTTTTCGGTTGCCTCACCTCATCCACACGCGATCGGGAAACTCGAAGTATCTTTACGAGATTGCGCACAAGAATCCGCTCTGGGTGAATCCGGTGGACGCGAAAGAGCTCGGCGGCATTAACACGGGCGACTTGCTCAAAGTGCATACCGAAATCGGTTTTTTCGTATTGCATGCGTGGGTCACCGAGGGACTGACGCCGGGCGTGGTTGCCTGTTCCCACCATATGGGGCGTTGGCGTCTTAATAAAGAGGATCACGTGGAACGCATGTCGAGCGCATGGGTCGATCTGAAAGAAGTCGGCAAAGGGCAATGGAAGATGCGCCAGACTTCGGGAGTGGAGCCCTACGAGACAAGCGATCCGGATACGAAGCGCGTTTGGTGGAGCGACGCCGGCGTGCACCAGAACCTCACGTTCCCGGTGCATCCCGACCCCATCACCGGCATGCACTGCTGGCACCAGATGGTGCGCGTGGAGCGGGCCGGCGCGGGCGACCGTTACGGTGACATCTTCGTTGATACCAATCTCTCCTTCGCGGTTTATCAGCGATGGAAGGCGCTGACTCGTCCGGCTCCGGGGCCGGGAGGACTGCGCCGCCCGCTGTGGATACCACGGGTGGTGCGGCCGGTTGAAGCGGCGTTCTACCTCCCAACGGAGAAAGGTTAGCGGCGCAGTGCGGAAAGCGGCACCTAGACCGTTTTCCTAAGGTGTTCAAACACAAAATAGCCAATTAGCGCAGAAACAATGGCGATAACGAAATTCGTCGCCGTAAAAATATCTCTTGCGGCGAACGCCAAAGTCTTTCCTTTCCCGTTGCTGGACGTGAATTCTCCCATCAAAAGATTGGAATAAAAGAGGAAGACGATAGACGCGGTCTCTATCGCCGCCCTCCACAGCGGCTTCAGCCGACGGGGGCGCTTTGGGTTCTGAAGCATTGGCCGATGGTATCAAAAGGGGAGCGCGATGGAAGAAATTCTGAGCCTGCGGCGCGACGTTGTAGAATAACAGGATGCCGTTACCGCAGGGAAATCCCAACTTTGGCAAGAAGCGCCCGCCGCCGCCGGACGAGACTTTTGAAGAAGCGGCCTATCTAAAGGCGCTGGGAGAAAAACAGAAAGTTGTGAGCCTGAAACTCGCCGACGGCGAGGTGGTCCGCGGCTGGATTTAGTACTACGACAAGAACATGGTGCGCGTGACCCGCGACGATGGCCCGAATCTGTTCATCTTCAAGCACGAGATCATGTATATCGCGGAAGACAGCAAGAAGAAATAGCACATAGTATGTTGTCATCCTGAGCGAAGCGAAGGACCTATGAATTCGAATGCTACAATGCATTAGGTCTTTCGCTTCGCTCAAGATGACCGTGTGAATACGGCCCACACTCAGTTTCAATCCTAAGGATGAAAGCCTGGAAGTCGAATGACATCCACTCAATCTTTGGACCTGATTTCTCCGATGCAGGCGATGGCCCGTGAAGCGGGCAGTCTGCTGATGGACTACTTCCGGCAGCACGTAAAGATCGAGTATAAGGGCGACGTGGACCTGGTCACGGTTGCCGATCGAAAGTCGGAAGCGCTGATTCTGGAGAGGATTCGCCACCAGTTTCCGACTCATGATGTGATGGGTGAAGAGGGAACTCGGATCGAAACCGGTAGCGAGTACAAGTGGTACGTCGATCCGCTCGATGGCACCACGAACTTTGCGCACGGCTATCCGGTGTTTTGCGTTTCGCTCGCGGTGGAGCGCCGGGGACAACGGATCGCGGGAGTGATTTACGATCCGACGCGTGACGAGATGTTCACCGCTGAACTTGGAAGTGGCGCGCGGCTGAACGACAAAGCGATGAATGTGTCGGCTACGGCGAAATTGGGGAAGTGCCTGATTGCCACGGGTTTCCCCAGCCACAAGCGCCACAAGAACCCGAATATTTATTTCTATCACCAGCTCACCTTGCGTACCCACGGGGTGAGGCGCGCGGGATCGGCGGCGCTTGATCTGTGCAATGTCGCATCGGGCCGGTATGACGGCTTCTGGGAATTTAATCTCAATCCGTGGGATACGGCGGCAGGCGTGCTGATTGTCGAAGAGGCCGGCGGGAAGGTCACGGACTTTTCGGGCGGCGCATTCCAGATCGCCAGCCGCGAGACGGTGGCGTCGAATGGGTTGGTGCACGACGCGCTGTTGCACGAATTTCAGGAAATCTTCGCAGGCCGGGGGTTGGAGGAGTTGCCCAGTCCGGTCACCTACGCGAATGATCGAATACGCTAAGCGTTACAATTACCCACGTGGGTTCATCTCTGCTTGATCGCAAGATCGAAAAGCGTCCCGACAAGATGCGGTTGCAGGGACGGATTCTGTTTCTTACCGAAGACCCGGAGTTGATCAAGAAGCAGTTGGCGGGTTGGGATCTGCCGTGGGACACGAAGAATCCGGCCAACAATCCCAAACTCCGCGACGACATTTCTACCGACGAGATCACACCCGCGCACTGCTGCTTCTACTTTGACCGGACGCTGGGCGAGATTCCCTATGTTGGCCTACGATGCGGCGATACGCTGCCGATTGGGCGCGGCGATGTGAAAAAAGGCGGCTTCGTCTGCTCGGTGAGCGGCAAGCGGCGCGGCAAAGGCTCGAGTCGCGAGCAGTCTCCGTACGCCGAGATGTGCGCCGGAATTCAAGTCGCGATTGCGGAGAATATCGAGCGCATCTACAAGCAGAATTGCCAGAACCTGGGTCTGCTGGCCTCGACCGACTTTTCCTTGATCGACCGGATTCGCGCGGGGCAAGAAATCGCGCTCAGTGAATTTACCGCCGGGGAAGATGAGATCACTCGGCAGGTGATTGAGTACGGCGGGCTGTTTCCATTTAATGTGGCGCGCATGCAGGGGAAAGTGTTTCTGCCGCCGATCAAAACTCGGGCACGCGCGATGACTTTGGCCGAGAAGATTTTTGCGGCGCACATGATCTCGGCTGGGACGGGGCGGAGCCCCGTCACCACACGTTTCGTGCAACCGGGCGATACTGGTTTCACTTCCGTCGATCTGCGCTTCAGTCATGAGTACGTTACGCCGATGGCTTCCATTTTCTACGAGCAGTATGTCGGCAAGGATGTTCCAGTGAACGATGCTTCCAGCATCCGCTTCTTCCGCGACCATCTCACGTTCCTCGACGAAGTGATCTCCGAAGAGAAGAAGAAGCTCGGCCTGCTCGACCTGGCCACGCAACTCAAGCTGAAGCAGGAAGATTTCGCCAGGCAGCAGGGAATCAAGCTGCACGGTGAACTCACCGACCGCAAAGGTTCGGAGGGCATCTGCCACTCGGTGATGCTGGAGACCTATGCGCTGCCGGGGCAGGTGAATGTTGGGTCGGATTCGCACACGCCGCACGTCGGCGCCATCGGATGCATCGCCTTCGGCATCGGCACGACCGACGTATTCAACTCCTGGATTACGAAGGACGTGCGCGTCAAAGTGCCGGAGTCGGTCAAGATTGTGATTCGGGGCAAGCGGCATCCGAACGTCACGGCGAAGGATTTCATCCTGAAAATTCTTTCCCTCGACTACGTGCGCAGCGGCAAGGCGCTGGCGAAAGTAATGGAGTATGCAGGCGAAGCGGTGGAGGCACTGTCGGTGGACGAGCGCGCCACCATGACCAATATGGCGGCCGAAATCGGAGGCTTTACCGGCATCGTGGCTCCGGATGAAAAAGTGGTTGAGTTTCTGGTCGAGCGCCGGGGGATGAAGCGCGCTGAAGTCGAGAGGATGATCGAAGGTTTACAGAGCGATGTGAATGCCGAATATGCGCAGGTGATCGAACTCGACGCGGCTGAGATCACGCCCATGGTCGCGACCCCGGGCGATCCGGGCAACGGCAGGTACATCCGCGACCTGGGCGCGCACGTGCCGATTGAAATCGCCTATGGCGGAACCTGCACGGCGGGAAAGAACGAAGATATGGATATGTATGCGTCGGTTCTCGCCGACGCGCTGAAGCATGGCAGGCGAGTTTCGAAAAATGTCGACTTCTGGATTCAATTCGGTTCCCAGGAAACGCGCGAATACTCGAAGCGCCGGGGCTATATCGAGATTTTCGAGAAAGCCGGCGCGCACGTGATCGAGCCCAGTTGTGGCGCGTGCATCAACGCCGGGCCGGGAGTGTCGACACGTCCCGACCAGGTCGTGATCAGCGCGCAGAATCGAAATTTTCCCGGACGCAGCGGTCCGGGGCAGATGTTCCTGGCGTCGCCACTGACCGTGGCCGCGAGCGCGGTGGCGGGATATGTTGTCGAGTACGAACCTTCGGATGCCTAGTGTGCAATTTTGCACAGCGCCGCACCGCCCTTTGTTCTTAAAATCCTGAGGCTTGTTCAAAAAATCACTGCGTCGCCTTGGCGATTACGATGGTGTACGGCTCGCATGCTGTCGCAGTGTATACTGCGGTCTGGGGCGCTTCGAACGAACATATCTAATTCAATAAGCACCAGGGGGAAGCCTTTTGCCTGGCGCTTTCCGATTGTCCTCTGCTGACAACCAGCAAAGCCATGCTTTGCGAGAATGTCTAAAACCCTATGAAAATCCTGCTCTATAACCCCGACAACGGAGTCACGCGTAATTTCATGCCCCATCTCTGGATGTTTCTGCTCCAGGCGCTGACTCCATCTGGCCACGAGGTGTTGCTGGTGGATGGCAATGCTCAACCTATGGATGAAGCGGGCATCGCGGAGTTTGTGCGCGACAACAATATCGGACTGGTGGGCATCGGCGCCATGACCAGAATGATCGCCAAGGCGTATCGCATGGCGGATGCAGTTCGGACCACGGGGGTTCCGGTGGTCATGGGTGGACCTCACGTCACGGAGATGGCCGACGAGGCACTCGGTCGAGATGGCGGACCGCGTCACGCCGACGCGGTGGCGCTCGGGGAAGCCGATGCAACCTGGCCGAGGATTGTTGAGGATGCTGCCCGGGGCCAGCTTAAGGATGTTTACGCTCCCGTCGATGCCTTTGGCCAGGAGAGCAAGCCTTCGCTGAAGGATTACCCGGTGATCCCGTGGCAATCGATTGATCTCAAGCAGTTCAATCTGGTGCCGAAGGCCGCGACCGGCCTGCTCCAGAAAATCGGAGAAGGCTGGGGATCGTTCCGGATTGTTCCGGTCGAGTCCGGACGAGGCTGCCCTTACGGCTGTGAGTTCTGCACCGTGACCGGATTTTTCGGCGATTCGATTCGTTTCCGCACCAACGAGAGCGTGGTGAATGAACTGCTGTTGTTGAAGGCCCGCGCCCGCGCTGAGAAGGGCCAGATCGCGGTTTTTTTCATTGACGATAATTTCGCCATCAACATCAAGCGCACCAAATCGCTGTTGCGCGACATCATCGCCGCCAAAGCGCAGGTGCATTGGGTGGCGCAGATCTCCGCCAATTTGTTGCGTGACGAAGAACTCGTGGACCTGATCGCGGCTTCCGGAGGCAAATGGATTTTCATCGGCATGGAGTCGATTGATCCGGCCAATCTGAAAGACGTGAACAAGGGTTTCAACAAGCCCGGTGAGTATGCGACCGTGCTTGAGCGGTTGGCGGCGCGCAATGTGTACGCCATCACGTCGTTTATTTTCGGCATGGATAACGATACGGTCGGAGCCGCCGAGCGCACGCTCGAACAGGTTCGGACTTGGCCTCCGGGTCTGCCGATCTTCGGCCTGCTGACTCCTTTACCCGCAACTCCGCTGTACAAGCGGCTGGAGAAGGCTGGACGGCTGACGCGGCCGAAGCACTGGCAGGAGTTCATTCCGTTTGCCATGGCCCACACGCCGCTGAAGATGACCATCGAAGAAGCTCATGCCGAGGTGAGGTATGGCTGGGAGCAGGCGTACAGTCCGGAGGCGCTGGCGCATGCGGTCGACTCGCTGAACGACCAGCCCCTGGGTTATCGCGTCAACATCTTCCTTTCGCGGCTCTGCTTCCGCGGCATCTATTTCCCCATGATGGGGAAAATGGCGTGGGTAAGAGTGATTGCGCAAAATCGGCGCACTATCTTCAAGCTGGTGAGGGAAGGGTTCAAAAAAGGCGCCTGGCGCGGCGCGCCCGCGCGGATTCTGGCCAGCCCAGTGCCGCAGGCTGAAACCGGCGAAGTGATCGTACAAGGGGCGGAAGGATAAACGAAACGGGCGGGCTGCATTGCCCGCCAATTCAGACTCGCTTAAGCGCTTTTCGGCCTCGAAAAGCTGCCGCCGATTGGTGCTGCCTGTACCGATAGCCGCGTTCTTGCTAGAATCGTGTGTTCCATCACACTCCCTGCGCCCGAGGAGCACGAGATTCTATGGCCTACGTAATTGCTGAGCCCTGCATCGGAACCAAAGACACCGCTTGTGTGGACTCCTGTCCGGTGGATTGCATTCATCCCAAGAAGGACTCCGACAAGTACGCGACGGAGGAGATGCTGTATATCGATCCCGTGGAATGCATCGACTGCGGCGCCTGCGTGCCGGTGTGTCCGGTCTCGGCCATCTTCGCGCTCGACGACCTGCCGGAAAAGTGGAAAGAGTACACCGAGCGGAACGCGAAGTACTTCGGGCGGTAAATCTGGCTGCGAGCTTCGGGCTGCGAGCTTCGAGCAAACAAAACCCAGAGTTCCGGAGCAAAGTTTTCAGAGGCAATTGCTTGCTCGTGGCCCGAAGCTCGTGGCTCGCAGCCAGTCCGTCAACTTTGCATCCCCGGCGCACTCCGTTACAATCATTCATTAACTTGTTGACCTTCCATGGCGCTGAAGGAGTCGGAAGCGATCGTTCTGCGCACGTATCCGCTGCGTGAGTCCGACCTGCTGGTCACGCTTTTTACCCGCATGGAAGGCAAGGTGAAAGGCGTGGCGCGGGCGGCCATGAAATCGAGACGCCGCTTTGGAGGCGCGCTTGAGCCGCTCACTTATGTGCGGGCGTTTTACGACGATCGCGAGGGGCAGGAACTGGCACGGCTTGATTCCTGCGATGTGATCGAATCGCCAATGGCCAGCCAGGTCAGTTATCCGCGGGCAGCGGCGTTGGCGCATGTCGCTGAATTGCTCGACGAGTTGATGCCCGACCGCGAGGCGAGCGACGCGGTCTTTCGGTTGAGTCTGGCGGTTCTGCAGGAGCTGCGCGGCGAGGCAGTGTGGATGCCGCTCACCTACTTTGAGCTGTGGATGACGCGGCTCATGGGATTTCTGCCGGAGTTTGCGGAGTGCGTGGTCTGCGGACGGGCGCTTGACGGCAGCCGGGCGTTCTATCACGCGCTCGCCGACGGCTTGGTCTGCGCCGACGATAAGCGCATCGCGTCGTCGGAGCTGTCGCCGGAATCGCGAAAGATTGCGTCGCAGATGCTGCGCTCGCGCGTTTCGGAATTTTCCGCGATTGACTGGCCGAAAGCGGTGTGTGCGGACCTGCGCAAGTTTCTTCTCCAGATTCTGGAGCGGCACATCGAGAAGAAGCTGGTGACCGCGGGAATGCTGGGGAAGATCAGCGGCTAGCTTTGGCTCTCGGCCTTTCACTCTTAGCGGCAGATGCGATTGATTCGCTGTAATAATATGGGTTGTCATCCTGAGCGAAGCGAAGGACCTGCTGTTCGCCGCGAGAAGCAGGTCCTTCGCTTCAGGATGACAAAATCCGTAAACGTAAATAGAAGACCGAGCCCTCATTTGCAATTGGCTATTAAGAGCTAAGAGCCGGACTCACAACGTGACCCCATCCAAATCCAATTCGCTGACCTTCCAGCAGCTCATCCTCAAGCTGCAGGCTTTCTACGCTGAGCGTGGAGCGGTCATTCAGCAACCCTACGACGTTGAGGTCGGCGCGGGCACCATGGCGCCGGAGACCTTCCTGCGCGTGTTGGGGCCGAATCCTTACAAGGTTGCTTACGTGCAGCCTTCGCGACGCCCGGCTGACGGGCGCTACGGGGAGAATCCTAACCGGTTGTTCAAGCACCTTCAGTTGCAGGTGATCCTGAAGCCGCCGCCGGAGAACGTGCAGGAGCTTTACCTCGAATCGCTCGGCGCGATCGGCATTGATCTTCGTCAGCATGACATCAAGTTCGAAGAAGATAACTGGGAGTCTCCGACGCTTGGCGCTTGGGGCATCGGATGGCAGGTGATGCTCGACGGGCTTGAAGTCACGCAGTTCACCTATTTTCAGCAGTGTGGCGGCGTGGACCTCGATCCCATCTCTGCTGAACTTACCTACGGTCTGGAGCGGCTGTGCGCTTTTCTGCAAGACGTGGATTCAATTTACGACATCGTGTGGGCGCGCGATCCGGAGACGGGCAGGGAAGTGAAGTATGGAGAAGTGCGTCTGGCCGACGAGCAGCAGTTCTCGGTGTACAACTTCGAAGCGGCGGATGTGCAGAGCGCATGGAAGCACTTCGAACTCTGCGAAGCGGAGTGCAAAAAGTTGATTGAGCGTTATGCCGCCTTGGCTAAGGATAAGAGCGAAGGCGATGGCAATAGTGTTGCCCGCGAGAAGGCGCGGTTTCCCTTGCTGGGCGCCTACGATCTGTGTCTGAAGTGCTCGCATTATTTCAACATTCTCGATGCCCGGGGCGCGATTTCGGTGACCGAGCGCGTGGGGGTGATCGCTCGAGTGCGAGCGCTCGCGGTGGGAATCGCCAAGTCCTGGATGGACCAGCAGTACCCGACGGAGAAAAAAGCGCAGGGCAATGGCAATGACCAAGCTTCCGCGCCGGGAGCCAAGGAGATGAAGGGCAAGCTGACTCCGGTGGGATGATCGAAACTCCGATTGTGATCCGGCTCACATTTACATGGCTGTAATTTTGAGACCATAGACTGAACTGCTCGATGCCTGACTTCTTACTAGAAATCGGATGCGAAGAAATTCCGGCGAGGATGATTGACGCCGCTTCTCGCGAGCTACAAGAAAAGTTGAACACGCTGTTGCAGCGCGAGCGCCTCGAACCCGCCGGAGCGGTGTCGCATCTCGACACGCCGCGTCGTCTCGCCGTTCTCGCTTCCGGCATTCCCGCCTCGCAGCCGGACATTACCGAACAGGTGACTGGCCCCTCCGCGCATGTCGCATATAAGGATGGGCAGCCGACGCCGGCAGCGCATGCGTTTGCGAAGAAAGTCGGTGTGGACGTCGGGAAGCTGGAGAAGGTCAGCACTCCGAAGGGTGAGTACCTGGCGGCTACGGTCACGCGAAAGGGCCGCGCCGCCGCCGAGATTCTTGCGGAGACTCTTCCCAAGGAAATTTCTGCGCTCTACTGGCCGAAGAATATGTACTGGCGGAAGCGCGGGGAGGTGTTCGTTCGTCCGGTGCGCTGGCTGGTGGCGATGCTTGATGAGCAGGTCGTCCCGCTGGAATTGTTCGGCATCGCAGCCGGCAAGACGTCGCGCGGACATCGCATTATCCGCAGCGGCCCCGTCACCATCTCCAAGCCCAGCGCCTATGTGGAAGCCCTGCGCGGCGCGAAGGTTCTTGGTGCCTCCGAACGCGAGCAGGTGATTCGCAAAGCGCTCGATGCTGCCACTCGCACCATCCCCGGAGCGCGCTGGCGCGAAGACAAGCCGCTGGTCGCGACGGTCGTCAATCTGACGGAATTTCCCTCCGTCATCCTCGGCAGCTTCGATCCCGAGTTCCTCGATCTGCCGGAAGAGGTGCTGGTCACCGTGATGCGCGACCATCAGAAATATTTCGCCATCGAAGATGTGAATGAAAAATTGCTTCCCCACTTCATGGCGGTGCTCAACACGGACGCTGATTCGAATGGCTTGATTCGCCACGGTAACGAGCGCGTTTTGCGGGCGCGCTTCAACGATGCGCGCTTTTTCTGGCAGACGGATCAGAAGCAGACCCTCCGCCAGCGCGTCGATTTACTGCGCAACGTTACTTTTCAGAAAGATCTCGGCAGCTACTACGACAAGACGCTGCGCGTGCAACACATGGCTAGTGCGCTTTCCGAGACCGTGAAACAGAGTGGCATCGCGGTTCGGCCGGGCATTGTCCACAAAGCTGCGCTGCTGGCCAAAACCGATCTGACCACTGAACTGGTCAAGGAGTTCACCGAATTGCAGGGGATTGTCGGCGGCCTTTACGCGCGCGTGCAGCCGCTCGATGAGGGCATGAAGCCCGACGTGCAGCTGGAAATTTCGAGGGCCATATACGATCACTACAAGCCCGAGTCGATGGAGGCCGACGCCCCCGCGACGGTCGAGGGAGCAGTACTCTCAATCGCCGATAAGGCCGACTCGATCGCAGGAATGTTTGCGCTTGGTCTCATCCCCAGCGGATCGAAAGATCCGTTCGCGTTGCGCCGCCAGGCGAACGGCATTGTGAAGACGATTGCCGAACATAAACTGCCGTTGCGTCTCTCCGAGATCATGGCCGATGCGCGCTTTCGCTATAAGGGATCCGAGGCGGAGAAGAAGTTTTCCAACGCGGCCTACGCGGAATCGGTGCGCAGCTTCTTCCGCGAGCGCCTCGAGTTTTACTTGAAGGATGCACACGACCCTCGATACGCGTATGACGTGGTGAACGCCGTGCTCGCAGTCGACGCCGACGATGTGGTGGACGCGGCCGCCCGCGCCGAAGCGGTGAGCAAAGTGCGCGGCTCGGCGGATTTCGAATCGATCTCGAGCGCCTTCAAGCGTATGAAGAACATTGTGCGCCAGGCGTCTGAAAAGACTAAAGTTATTGCTATGCGTGTCGATCCAGCAGGCCTGCAGGAAGACGCGGAAAAAGAGCTGGCGGCGCTGATTCCGAAGACCGTGGCGACGGTCGAAAAGCTGCGCGGCTCGCGCGACTACGAAGCGGCGCTGCTGGAGATTGCGAAGTTGCGTCCCGCGATCGACAAATTTTTCGATAAGGTCATGGTCATGGTTGACGATGACGATCTCCGCGCCAATCGCCTGGCACTGTTGCAGACGGTGGTTAAAGAATTCTCCACGATCGCCGATTTCTCCGAGATCGTGACCGAAGGCAAGGAATCTACGAAATAACAGATAATAGAAAGAAGAGGACCCATACATGGCAACCACGACTCTCCCTGATACCGGAATCATTGAAACGAAACCTGCGGAAGCGAAGCCCGCGGCCACAAAACCCACGACTACGAAACCTGCAGCGACAAAATATGTGTACTTCTTCGGCGGTGGCGCGGCCGACGGCAACGGCAAGATGAAAGATGTTCTCGGCGGCAAAGGCGCTGGCCTCGCCGAGATGACGAACGCCGGCCTTCCCGTGCCTCCCGGTTTCACCATCCAGACCGAGGCCTGCCGGGAATACATGCGCCTCGGCGCGGTGTCGAAGGATGTCGACCGGCAGATGGAAGAATCCCTGGCCAAGCTAGAGAGTCTGCAGGGCCAGAAGCTCGGCAAAGGTGAAAACCCTCTGCTGGTAAGCGTGCGTTCGGGCGCGAAGTTCTCGATGCCCGGCATGATGGATACAATCCTCAACCTCGGCCTGAATGACCAGAGCGTCGAAGCCCTCGCCAAGGTCAAGAATAATCCGCGCTTTGCCTATGACTCCTATCGCCGTCTGATTCAGATGTTCGGCAATGTTGTGCTCGACATCGACAAAAAGGTGTTCGACGCGATTTTCGACGCCAAAAAGAAACAGAGAAAAGCGAAGTTCGACACGGGCCTTGATGCCAAGGCACTGCAAGAGGTCATCGGGGAATACAAGAAAGCCGTCAAGAAGCACGCCAAACGCGATTTTCCGCAGGAGCCGCACGAGCAACTGGTCATGGCGCGGGACGCGGTGTTCCGTTCGTGGCAGAACGATCGCGCCAAGACCTATCGCCGCATTAACAATATCGATGACATGCTCGGCACCGCCGTCAACGTGCAGATCATGGTGTACGGCAACCTGAGTGACACCAGCGGCACCGGTGTCGGATTCACGCGCAACCCTGCGACGGGAGCCAAGGAGTTCTACGGTGAATTCCTGCTGAACGCCCAGGGTGAAGATGTGGTTTCGGGCGTGCGTACGCCGGTTCCAATCCTCGAACTCGAAAAGATCATGCCCGATGTCTACAACCAACTCCGCGACATCACCACGCGTCTGGAAAAGCATTACAAGGATATGCAGGATTTCGAGTTCACCATCCAGGACCGCAAGCTCTACATGCTGCAAACGCGTAACGGCAAGCGCACTGGACTTGCCGCCGTACGAGTGGCACTTGAGATGGTGGACGAGGGGCTCATCACCAAGGAGGAAGCGATCTTCCGTCTCGATCCTAACCAGGTTGTAGATTTCTACGTGGCGCGGCTGGACGAGAAAGACGTGAGACCCGAAGATATCCTGACCTCGAAAGGATTGCCGGCGTCCCCGGGAGCGGTGGTCGGGCAAATCGTTTTTACAGCCGATGAGGCTGTCGAAAAGGCCGGGCACGGCCCGGAGAAAAATCCGGTGATCCTGGTGCGCGCCGAAACCACTCCGGAAGACATCCACGGCATGGAGGTTGCTGTTGGCATTTTGACTTCGCAAGGCGGCATGACCAGTCACGCGGCGGTGGTTACTCGTGGCATGGGCAAAAGCTGCGTTGCGGGAGCGGGTGAGATCGCGGTCGACGAAAGAGCAGAAGAGATGCGGGCGCGAGGCCAGGTGTTCAAGGCGGGAGATTGGATTACGATCGACGGCTCGACCGGCCGTGTGTTGAGAGGCAAGAGGGATTTGCTTCCGCCGGACCCGGAGAACCTGGCAAAACTCGAGCACTTCATGAGCTGGGCGGAGCCATTTCGGACGATGGGAGTGCGAGCCAACGCGGACATTCCACGCGATGCCAAGAAAGCGCGCGAATTTGGCGCCGAGGGCATCGGCCTTTGCCGCACCGAGCACATGTTCTTTGCCCAGGACCGCATCCCACATATGCGCGGCATGATTCTGGCCAACAACGAGAAAGACCGGCGCGCCGCGCTGAAGAAGTTGTTGCCCATGCAGCGTGATGACTTCAAGGGGCTGTTCGAAGCGATGGAAGGTTTGCCGGTGACCATCCGCCTGCTCGATCCGCCGCTGCACGAGTTTCTGCCCAAGCGCGAGCAACTCATGGTTGATATCGTTAGCCTGCCCAGCGCCACGACCAAGCACAAGAAAGGTCTGGTGGAGGAATACAAAGAGTACGGTGCGAAAGGGGTTGGCGATCTGAAGAAAATTCTTTCCGCGCTGCTAGCGCGGGTGGAAGAGTTGCATGAGTTCAATCCCATGCTGGGGCTGCGCGGATGCCGCTTGGGGATCGCCTATCCGGAAATCACTGAGATGCAGGCGCGGGCTATTTTTGAAGCGGTCGTAGCCGTGGATAAGCAAGGCATCAAGACCCACGCCGAGGTAATGATCCCGTTGATTTCGACAGTGAAGGAGATGGCGAATCAGGGGGCGATTGTCCGGCGCGTGGCCGAAGAAGTGTTCAAGGAGAAGGGGAGACACGTGCACTACCTGGTGGGTACCATGATTGAGTTGCCCCGTGCTTGCCTGGTTGCGGGTGAGATTGCCAAGGAAGCCGAGTTCTTTTCGTTTGGCACGAACGATCTGACCCAGACGACGTTCGGCTTCTCACGCGACGACGTCAACAAAGTTCTGACGACGTACTTGTCGGAAGGGATTCTGAAGCAGGATCCGTTTGCCGCGATCGATCAGGAGGGTGTAGGCGAACTGGTGCGGATCGGGATCGAACGCGGACGGAAGACACGTCCGAAGTTGGAGGTTGGCATCTGCGGCGAGCACGGCGGTGATCCATCGTCGGTGGAATTCTGCCATCGTTTGGGAATGGACTATGTGTCTTGCTCGCCGTTCCGCGTGCTGACGGCGCGACTAGCGGCGGCTCAGGCCGCGGCCGGCGAAAAACTGCAGATTGACGCTGGCCGAACAAAATAGCGTCACCGGGCATCGAGGCCAGATCGTCTGGGCTTCGATGCCCTTTTCTTGCCCGCGGAAGGCGATCGTCTCATCCGCAGAAGCCGTTGACGTGGAGACGCATTTACTGCACTCTCTGTAGCCGGTTGATCAGCTTCTGCGCCAGGTTTTCTTCCGACTCCGACCACAGCAACCGCCCGGTTACCCCCGCATTCTTTTCCATCTTTGCTGTGAACTCGACCAGTTTGTGTACGTTGCTACGGACGTTCCGCTCCGCCTCGGAAGTAAACTCAACTTCTTCGTGCAGAAAGGATGAGTCCAAACCGAAATCAATTTGAATGTGCCCGGCCTCTTCCGCGGCGCGTTCTTCAAACTCCAGTCCGTGCGCCGCCAGACGCACCAGCGAAGGCTCCAGCACCCATTTCTCCGCGCCCTCGGGAGGAGTCCACAAATCCCAATAGGCCTCGAAAATGTAGGCATAGTCATCGTGAATAAATTCCGCGACGACTTCCGCTGCGTCTTCCGGCGAAACGCCGGGGCGGAAGCGACGCTCCAGAATCGTCGGCTCACTCCAGGAGACGGGCTGGATCGCCGCGTAGGTCACTCCGTCGCGCGCCGCAGAAAACGGAATTTGGCGGAGCACGCTGACCGTTCGCGGCAAAATCTCAGACTCATCAAAGCTGGGAAACCACAAGCTCAAATAAAGCGAATCGGCCATCTACGTATTCTAAACGGCGAGCGCGTGCGATTCGATAATCAAGTTGGTGAGCGCATCTTTGGCCAGCGCGACCAGTTTTGACGCAGGAAAAGCGCCCTGTTAGTATGAACGACGGCGGCAAACAAGCATCTCACCTGAGAAAAGTCCCCGTCGTCTAGCCTGGCCTAGGACATCGCCCTTTCACGGCGGTAACACGGGTTCAAATCCCGTCGGGGACGCCAACAGCAGTTTCGGGGTGGACCACACTCCTTAGTTGTTGAAACAACGTAGGGTTAGGAGTGTTCAAAAACTTCTGGTCTTGGTCATACGCAACACCGTCTCGAAAAAGAAAATTTTGAACACGTAGCCTTTGGTCAACATCGGCTCGTTCCCACGCGGCTGATATATCCACCAGCATGAGCTTCGAAAAACCTAAGAAAGCGTCAAGCGTTCCACGCTGCGAGCGCAGACCGTGTATCTGTTGGGCGACCACCTCAATTTCAGCATCGAATTCCACATTAGCTAGGGCGTAGTCAACCTGGCTGACCTCGCCGCGAAGCCGGGCTCTCAGAAGTTCCGCCTTAAGTTTTTTCTGTTCTTCCAGGCGGGCGGTTAGTTCCTTGGTGGCCATGCTCGAATCGCCCTGCCTCTGCGCCCAAACCTCAGCTGCAATAGCAGGGAATTGGGCAACGGTTGCCGCGTCCGGTCGCAAGGTTCCAAGGTATTCGACAAATTCAGATTCAAGTACAGGCTTCGATACCCTTATCGCCCGGCATTCAGAATTGCGACACCAGTAATTGGCGTAGTGCTTCCTCTTGCCCTTGTTCATTCCACCCGTGAGCGGAGTTCCACAGACCCCGCATTTCACGAAATGCTTCAGGGGGAACGCAGGGTTTCGCTTTCGCTTCGGTGCACTCGACAACTTGCGGCCAGATAGGAGTTGTTGGACCGCATCGAATAAGTCCTGACTCACAATTGGAGCGTGCAGGCCCTTTATAAGTTCAGGCACATTCGATGAGTAAACCCAGCCTGCATAAATAGGCTTACGCAATAGAGCATCAAACGTTTGTGCCGTCAGATTCTCCGCCCGCTTCGTCTTTAGGCCCTTGTCGGTAATGATTTGCAGAACTTGGATCTTGGTGTACTGGCCTGTTGCATACAGCTCGAAGGCCTCCCGCACCAGCGGCGCGGACGACGGATCGGGCTTGATGTTCGCGCCGTCGCCAAGTTTGAGATCGTTCAAGTAACCGAGAGGCGCCGCCCACGGCCAACGACCCGCGCGGACACTGGCTGCGGAACGATCTTTCATCTTCTCGGACAGCGCGTCGGAAAAGTATTGATTGAAAACGCCATGAACACCCGCTGCCATGCGTCCAGCGGCTGTATTGTCAACGTTGGGTTCGGCCACTGAGAGCAGAGTTATTCCGTTCTCTCGCAACTCCGCAAGGGCAGCGCCCTGATCGGCGACATTGCGAGCAAAACGGCTCAGTGATTCGACGATGACGAAGGCGATTCTTTTGCGGTGCGACTTGCAGTAGGAAAGCAACCGCACAAACGAAGGTCGGTCCGCTGTACGCCCCGACTCGCCAGGCCCCAGAATGACCTCAGCGACAGTAAGGCCGCGCTGGGTTGCCAGTCTCCGACAGCCGTCCTCCTGATTCTTCAGATTCAGTGGATCAGCCTGTTCCGGTGTACTGACGCGCAAATACATCACAGCCTCTAATGCCTGGTCGGTGTTTTTGACGGTATTCATGGGTGTAGATATTAGGCCGCGTCCCGCGCGGTGGCAATGGCATCAACGTGCTCGATTGGAAGGGTCTCAAAGATGGAGGCGAAGATGTTTGCCAACCGGTACATCTGCTCGACGTGCAGCCGTTGGGCGGCTGTCGCGAGCGGCGTCGGACCGCTAGCAGTTTCCAAAGCCAAGTGATCTATGCTCACGGTTTCGCCAGTGACGCTTTTGGCCAGGGGATTCCTCGTGCCGCGAACC
>DATFZT010000189.1:0-47166 GCA_035314185.1 Terriglobales bacterium | reverse complement strand
TTCTGTCCCGTGCCAATCACGGTCGACGGCCCGCGCCCGGCAATCTCGTTCAGCACTTCGAGCGCAATGATCACGTCGTGCTGCCGATATCCGCCGAGGGCGCAGCCCACCGAATCGAGCAGGAAACGCTTGGCCTGGTACACCGCGTCCTGCGAGAGGTGTTTGTATTCGAGCCCCGCCGCCCAGCGGGACATGGTCGCGGTGATGGTTTCTTTGCTGGTAGTTTGCGGTGTCGACAAGGACAACTCCTCTAGGAGCAGCTGTCAGCTCTCAGCTGCCAGCCATCAGTGAAACCTAAATCTTAAGACCTGAGATCTCACTTGACCTTCACGTTCTTCGGATTCTTGAACGGCAGAAACGCCATGAAATCGGCGTGATGCACGATGAACGCTTCGGTCGTGCGCTTTACCAGGTCGCCTTCGGCCGCGTGGGCAGCGATGATGTGGCACACTGCATCCGGCACGCCGCACTCCATCGCCAGCGCGACTCCGGTAAACGGATGCCGCAACGCCTCTCCGCGCTCACTTTGCCGGCTCTTGCCGTCTGGACCGATTTCATACTCCAGCAACTTGCCTACGTCCGCGAGTATTGCGCCGGCAATGACCACGTCGGCGTCGATGGGCAGCGCCCGGCCCATGAAGTCGGTCATCGCCTTCGCGCTGTCGCGCGCAATGTGCACCACGCAGCGCTTGTGCTCCATGAAAGTGATCGGACAATTCGGGACCAGCAGCGTAAAAGGGATCTGATTCAGGTCATCAGGCTTCAGCGGACTGCGCTCCAGGGCCTTGATCCAGGCTTGCGTGACCTGCTCGCGCAGCTTGGTGTCGCTGATCCACTGAATTTCCGGCCATAGTCGTTCGACGGTCTGCCGCATGACAACCTCGTTTAAGACGACTGATTAGATTATCGGAGTCGGTGCGGATGCGTCGAGGAGAGAACGAAACAAACAGCACTCTTTATTGCACTTTGCCTACGATCCGAACGTGACTGGGATATTCGAAGATTGCCTTTGGCACAGTGAATCGTCCAGCTTTCAACGCCGGCGTCGTCTCGTCCATATCATGAGTTGCGGTCGAAACCACGCGAACGTCGCGCAGCGGCGTCGGATACTCCCGGTTGGGATTTCGGTCGTTCTGCTTCCAAAATTGCACATTCGTACCGTTATCGAAGCCGACACCGAGGATCTCGATTTCTGGCAAGTCGCCCGTGTCTAGCAGTTCCTGATTGTGTTTGGCGGGAATATGCATGGAACTGAAGCCCACCTCGTCTCCGCGAAACGGGGCGGCTTCATCCGGGGGAGGATCCCCCACCTTTTCCCCTCGCGGCCCGGGTTTGTAGTCATAGGCGGACGGGCCCGAATCGTTTTCCCAGAGATCCCGATCCCATAACGAAGTTGGGACAGTACCGACGCTGAACCAGACCATGTCATCAGGCAATTTCTCTTCAGGCAATGTCTCTTCCCTTGCCGGCCAGTAAAAGCTGTGAGGAAGTGTGGTGAAGTGTTTTCCAGCCGAAAGCTCCGGCAGAGGGTATTCCGCTTCTACTGTGAGCTCGTCGAAAACCTGCAAGCTTCCCTTGGACAGACTCCTTCGTAACTCATAGACCACTTCAATCGGGCAGTACTCCCTTCGACCCGTCGGCCTATCAACGGGGCCCCCACAGACCGGAAAAACCATGATTTCCGCTTCGTCGGCGTGCAACACCACTGCACCTTTTGCTTCCTGCGACTTCCCCGAAGCGTTTTCGTCGGGCGCCTTGGGCGACGTTGTTGGAGGCGTTTGTTGCTGTAGCTGCGTCCCTTGCGAACCGCATCCCCGAAGCACCAGGCTCAGCAACAAAACTGTCAGCGTTTTGGGCATGTGACGTTCCTGGAATCGATCAACTACTTCGAACCTACAGTTGTTCCAGAAGACTCCTGCTCGATCGGCAACAGCTCAATGCTGCATCCCGAGCCACTGCAACTCAGGACTCCCCGCCGAACAATCTTTACCGATGACACGTCGGGGAATCTCACAGGGAAATCCTTCTCGCGTAGTTTCTCGGCAGCCGAGCGCAGACCTTCGTCCCCGTCAACAAACTCAGCGCGTTCCGGACGCGGCGAGCTGTCGAATACAAGGTTGAACCGCGCCGAAACTGGCTTGCTACTCATTGCCGTAACGACCGGCCCGAGCTTAACGGTGCGGGCCTCCACTAACTCCGTCTGAGCCTGCACAAGCCTGAGCGTTGCTTGGGAGACATCCGTCCCCGCCTTTACTGGATCGGGCACCAGGTTGGTCAAGCGCGCCCACGAATCCTGCTTGTCGCTTCCGCCGGCCGCCACGGCCAGGGCGTAGATATGACGGGCTTTCTCCCCCTGCCCCTGCTTTTCGAGCACCTGTCCCAGCCGGTTCGCAACCGTGCCCGACTGGCTCAAAAGCCAGGCCGACGTGAGAAACTGCATGGCCGCCAGATTTTCGCCGCGCTGAAATTTCGCCCATCCGATCCGCGCCCACGCCAGCGCCACCAATCGCATCGACGAGAACGCCGACGGCCCCAGCCGGTCCAATTCGCCGGAATCGAACTGTCCTCCAATGTCGTAGAGAACCTGCTGCGCATCGTTCTCGGTTTGCGTTGGATCGATGCCGCTCTTTAATGCCGCTGCGAAAATATCCTGACCGGAATCCGCGCCCGCACTGCCGGTCAGCCCCTTCATCAACTCTTGGGCTTGCGATTTCTCTCCCAATCGCGTGTACACCTGCGCCAACACCATTTTCGTTTCCGGATCATCCGGCGGAATCGCGGCGGCCGTCTCCAGTTCCTTGCGCGCATCGATATCGCGTCCCAACTGCGCCAGCAGCAAGCCAAGATTCTTGTGCGTCGTTTTCTCGTACGGAGTCATCTCCAACTGCTTGCGATAGGCCGCGATCGCGTCGTCATTTCTTCCGGTTTGCTGCAACTCCATCGCCAGTTCGCCATTTGCTTGCTTGTGATTTGGATCAAGCTCAAGCTGCTTGCGGAAGGCGGCGATCGCCTCCGCATGATGGTTAGCTCCGGCGTAGGCCAGTCCAAGGTCATACCAGCCTTCTTTTAAACTTGAACTCGCCAAGCCGGCATCCGCGTCCACCGCGCGCTTTAGGAGGTCAATGGCGGTGCGGTAATCCTTGCTCTGCAGCGCTTTCGCCCCTGCTTTATGCAGCTCCGCAGGAGTGCCTTCCATCTTCGAAGCCGTCTGCGCCCCTTGCGGCGACGGCGTCAGGATGGTGCACGACAAAAGCTGGTCCTGATCGCTTTGCGTGGCGTTGCGAAACGATTCGTAGTCGGCGCGCCGCGCCGCCGCGAGCTGATTCATCTTCACGTTCAGTTTGCGTTCGCCTTCCAGCGTCTCCCCGTTCTTGGAAACGCTTAGCGAATAGGTCGATGAATAGTCGCCGTAATCGCGCGACATTTTCACCGGGGTTGGTGCGTGCACTATGTAATTGGAGGGAAACTGCAAGCGGACCCGGTAGTCCATTTCACCAACGGGGCCGATCTTCAAGGGCGCGGTGTTCTTTTCCGACGCTCGAATCTCCGGCACCCCGAGCGGCGGAATCGGACGAAAATTCACGCTTGCCGATGGCACCACAAAGTACTGGTCCCGATGCAGGTGATACTTCAGATGAAAAGGCTTGCTCGTGTCCTCGATGGGATCGAGTTGAACGTTATCGACGTCACCGGGCAAGCCCCAATTCGCAGAGAGGGCTTTGACGAAGTCCTTCCATTGCGCCTGCGAAAATCGGCGAAAACTGGTGCGCATCGGCCAATCGCGATCTCCCTGGGCTATGACCTCGAGGGTCGCGTCGAGCGCGCCGAACTCGCTGAACTTGCCGTCGAGCGTGAAGTGCATAAAAGTATTGATGGGAGAATCCGCCGGCGTCCGCTGCAAGCCTCCCTCGCTGTCATCCGACGCCAGCACGGCTTCTTTGTTTCGCAACTGATAAAGAATCAAGCCAAAGGGCGTGACTTCAGGAGTGGTGTCGAGCCAGGTCAGGTCCGGTCCCGTTCCCAGTCGTGCCGCCGTAATCACGTGATCGAACTGTGCTGGCGAAGGAACGTCGACATCCAGCTGGCGCGAACTGTCGATCAACACGGGATAACTTTGAATTCCCTCCGCCCGCAGCAGAGCGGAGAACAACGTGTGCTTGTCCTTGCAGTCGCCGTAGCCATTCTGCAGAACGTCCGAGGCCGAGTGCGGCTGATAGCGGCCGATTCCGAGCGAAATGCTCACGTAGCGCACATTTCGCGCCACAAAATCGTAGAGACGTCGCGCTTTCTCCGTGGGCGTATCCGCTCCCTTGGTGAGTTCGTCTGCTTTTTTTCGTACGCCGTCGTCCACCGTCATGCGCTCGCCTTGCAGCTTGGCGTACCAGTGCGCCACCTGTTCCCAGTCGGTGAAAGTCGTAAGCTGCACATCGGGACCGGTCGGCTCGTCTTCGTCCTTATCTTTATCTTTGTTTTTATCGCGTTCCGGCTGGATATCCTTTACCACCCAGGTGTAAACGCGCCGGTCTCCGTTGTCTTGAATCTCCGGCTTCCGCGTCTGTGTCTTGAGCTTCACCTCGCGTGATTTCGGAATGTCAATCTCCAGCCGGTCTTCATTGACGGCAACGCCCTTGGGAAATGTGTATTCGTACCAGAAGTTTCCCGCGGCCAGCGGCGTGAGAACCCGCGTCACCGTGCGGTATTCCAGCGTGTCCCCGGGTTGCAGCGCCGCCACGGAAATATGCCGCTGGCGGTAATCGCTGTACATGGGAGCTTCTTTGAGCACGTCGGGAGCGAAATCCTGCGCCGTCGACTCCGGCGTTACCACCACCTGTCCATCCGGCTTGCGCACGCGGACATATTGGACTTCCAACTTCTCGGTAGCCGACGAGTATCCGAAAACCATTTGGCCGAATTCTTCGACGCCCGCCTGGCTCTGAATCCGAACCACGGCCTCGGTCTCGCTCACTTCGGTTCCGTCGTTTTCAAAGTGGACGCGATTCAGGATTCGTTCGAAGATCGCGGCTTCTTCGGAGTTAGCGTTGGAGTTTGTCTTATCCGTTTTCTGCTGGGACGAAGCTGAAGCCTGCGCCAGAGCGTCCGTCTTCATCAGGCACACGAGGAAACAGACGAGTAAGAAGCCAACCACAACGGGAGACCGACGATAGGACATATTGCAGTTCTTTTACGCTGTGCCCAGCGTAAAATCAAACGAGCTGCCATGGAGTTGAGCAAAATTATTCGGCGCTTTGCGATCTTGCTCTGTTTCTGCAGGCTGCTCGCCGCGCAGGCTCTCCCGCTCGCCGTGGTGGACGCGCCGCTACCCCCACTCGACGCAGGCGTGGAATTCCACAGTCTTCTCCATGCCACCGGCGGCGTTCCGCCGTACGTCTGGAGTGTGGCCGGTGGCGATCTTCCCGAGGGGATCACGTTTACCCCGGAGGGCCTGCTGGCTGGACGTCCCACAAAAGCGGGCACTTTCGCCCTGACCTTGAAAGTCGAGGACTCCGGGAGTCCCGCGCACAGCATTAACAAAGAGTTTCAAGTGGTGGTCACGGCCTCGCTGTTGCTCGAATGGCTGCAGCCTCCCAAGGTCCACGACAACCGGATTGACGGGTCGCTGCAGGTCTCCAATGGCTCCAAGGACGCTTTCGATCTGACCGTCGTCATTGTGGCCGTCGCCGAAAATGGGCGAGCAACGGCCATCGGTTACGAGCATTTCTCGTTGAAAGCCGGCATGGCCAACTTTAAGATTCCCTTTGGCAATACACTGCCCCACGGCGGCTACGTGATTCACGCTGATGCCATTGCTGAAATCCCCACCCGGGGAGCCATCCTTCGCCAGAGACTCCAAACCCCACAGCCTCTGCAGGTCACGCAGGGGCCGTAGCGGCTTTGCCCGTCGGCAGCAGGGGAGGAGGCAATTTAGTCCTCACGGGTGCGAGTATATTGTCAGACAGTTTATGAATAGGCGCCGCTTCATATCCAGTTCCCTGCGTTCTGCGGCCGTGGGCTCGCTGGCTTCCAGATCATCCGCCTGGGCAGATCGGGTGATGAGCCTTAGCACAGCGAGATTCACGGCTTCATACGCGGTTCCTCCTCTGCGGCGTGAACTGGACCTGAACCGCCACCGCTTCGGGGTCAACTACACCCCTTCGAAGAATTGGTGGTTTTGCTGGAATGAATGGGATGTGGACTCAATCAAGCGCGACCTGGACGGAATCGCGTCCTTGGGTGCGGACCATCTGCGCATCCTGCTGATCTGGCCCTACTTTCAACCCAATCCAAAGTGGGTAAGCCCGCTTCACCTGGAACGTTTGGATCAGTTGCTCACGCTCATGGGAGAGCGCCGCCTGGATGCTGTGGTCACTGTGTTCACCGGCCAGTTAAGCGGCTGGTACTTTTTGCCGCCCTTCAACAAGACTGGATCCGCTTTCTACACCGATGACATGATGTGGAAGGCGCAGGAGATCTTCATCCGGGAGTTGGCCCGCGTGATGAGCGCAAAAGACAACATCATTGGCTTTGACGTCGGGAATGAGATCAATACGTGTTGGAGCACGGAACCGCCAGTTGGCGACGTCTGGATGAAAAAGCTGTTCGCGCTGATGGAGGAGGTTGATCCTCGCGGCGTTCACGTAAACGGAGTGGACGAGCTGCCGTGGTTCGAGTCGAACACGTTCTCGCCGCAAGCGTTGGCGTCCGGGCCCATGACGGTGATGCATTGCTATCCTTACTGGTCCGGGTCGCTCAAGTATGGCGGCCCCATGGACCCGCCCAGCACGAAGTTGATGGCGGCCATGGCAACTCTGATCCGGTCGTATGCTAGTACTGGTGCCAATGCTGGTGCTGGCGACCCGCGAAAACCGGTCTGGGCAGAGGAGTTCAACACCTGCATCGAAGCGCTCACTGAAACGCAGCAGGCGGAATGGCTGGAGAAGGCGGTCCTGGCGGCGATTGATTCAGGAGTCAGTTGGTTCAGCTATTGGGACAGTCACGACGTGGACCGGAAGTTCGACTTCAACTCGCTGGAATACAGCCTTGGCCTGCTCACCAATGACGGCAGGGTCAAGCAACAGGGCAAGATATTCAAGCAGCTCGCCGATGCTTATCGAGGGAAGCCAGTGGTGTTTCCCCCCCGGCCTCTCCCGGCACCACCGGTTAATCGTAACCAGGACGCATCGTGGCACTGGATGCTGGATTGGATGGCTTGGAAGCCGCCGAACGCCGGGAAATAGAAGCCTCCAGCCAGCATTTGGTGAGACCGCAACCCTAACGGAACCGAGCTAGCCTTTGCCCGGTACGGTCGGCTCTCGATCGACGACTCAGGTACGCAAGTCACTTGCCGTCCCTGTGCTATCCTGATTATCTTGAGACAGTTGCACCGGGTCATGGTCGTGTCTCCTCCCAAGGAGCCGAGCTTTTTGTATGGAGCTTTTTCTTAATTTCTGTTGGCTCTCTCTGCTGCTGCCGGCGTGGGTGTTGTGGCGGCGACGGACCGCTTCGCATAATCCAGCAAAAAGTCCTGCGGTGCGGCCGCTTGTGTTCGTTTGCGCTCTCGGCTGCGCCTTGATTCTTCTTTTTCCAGTGATCTCGGCCAGCGACGACCTGCACGCCATGCGGCCTGAGATGGAAGAGTCGGAACGCGCCCTCCGCCATCCCGGCCATTGCGGTTGCACAATTCGTGCCCAGACTCATTCTCCGCAGCCCGTTCTGCCGAGTTCCGCTTCTCTGGTGCCCGCGTTCGAGCAGATCGGCACGGTTGTCGCGTTCGTGCCGCCGACGGTCAGAAACTTGTCAACCCCCGCACCCGCTGGCCGCGATCCTCCCTCCGGTCATCTAACTTCGCTGTAAATATGGGTTTATTGCATTTCTGGTCCGGAAGATCCGAAGGATTTTCGCATTCACGCGCATTGGGGTGATCCACTTTCCCGATGCGCAGGGAGCGCATGATGTTCAAGTTCCACCATTTCAGGCTGGCCGCGTGGCTGTGGATATGGACAGGGATAGTGACGGTAGCCGCCAGCGCTTCGGCCCAGCAGGCCCTCACCTGGGAGCATGTCCGATTGCGTTTTGAGCAGCGCAACCCCACTCTGTTGGCGGGGAAGCTGAGCATTGACGAATCCAAGGCCGCTGAGATCACGGCCCATCTGCGCCCCAATCCGATTTTGGCGTTCGATGTCGATCAAATCGATCCGTTTAACGGTGGCCCTCCCCACAGTACGTTCGGCTCCCTGTTGACGACCGCCAACGCCAGCTACCTGCATGAGCGGCAGCATAAGCGCGAATTACGACTGGAGAGCGCGAAAGAGGGGACCGCTATCGCTGTATCCAGCCAGGATGACTTGGAAAGGAATCTTATATTCAGTTTGCGTGGCGCATTTGTCGGAACCCTGCAGGCCAAGGCGGTTCTAAACGTGGCCCGGGAAAACCTAGCCTATTACGACCACGTGCTCGACATCAGCCGGGAACGATACAAGGCAGGCGATATTGCCCAAATCGATCTGGATCGGCTGGAATTGCAGCGCGTGCAGTTCGAGTCCGATTTGCAAACCGCCGAGGTCACCCTGCGAACCGAAAAGATTCAGCTGTTGATGCTTCTAAACGACCGGACACCCGTCGAACAATTTGACGTAGCTGGGCCATTCGACTTCAACGATCAAATCGCGCCGCTGGACGACTTCCGCAAGATGGCAGTGGATACGCGGCCTGACCTTCGGGCAGCGCTGCAGGCAGTCGATAAGGCGAAGACCGACCACAAACTCGCCGTCGCCAATGGCTCGACCGATCCGACCTTCGGTTTTGACGTTGGCCGCAACCCTCCCATTGACCAATATATTGGCTTCAATGTGAGTATTCCGCTGCGGATCTTCGACCGGAACCAAGGGGAGAAGCTGCGCACGCAACTGGACATCGACCGGAACCAGAGGCTGCTCGATGCCGCACAGGCGCAAGTATTCAGCGATGTCGATTCCGCTTACGCGACGCTGAACAGCAATGTAATTTTACTGCGGCCCTACAAAGCGAAATACCTGCAGCAGGCGGTGCACGTCCGCGAGACGGTTACTTTTGCCTATCAGCATGGAGGCGCATCTTTGCTGGACTTTCTGAGCGCGGAAAACGACTACCGCAGCGTTCAACTCAATTACGTGAACCTGGTTGGCTCTTATTTGATATCCGCGAGTCAGTTGAATCTCGCGGTGGGGCGCGAGGTAATCCAATGACAATCACAACGCCAACCGCATCGGTTCGCCGGCGGCAGTCGTTCCGCTGGGTGTTTTTCGTAGCTGCCACTGTGTGTGTTGCATTAACTGTGCTCGACGGCTGCGGCGAAAATAAGGCTGACCCGAAGGCCGAAGCGCCACCAGCGGCAACCGTGGAGCCTGACCTGGATGCCAACAACTTCAAGGTAGAGCATCCCGACAACTTCCCATTGGTCGCGGCGATTGAGCATAAAGCGGCGCCGGCGCTGAATGTCACCGGAGTGGTCCAGCCCGATGTAGCGCGCGCCGTGCCCGTGATCTCGTTAGCCGCGGGACGCGTGGTAGAAATCAAAGCCAGGCTGGGCGACACCGTGAAGAAGGGCCAGTTGTTGCTCAGGGTCCAGAGCAACGATGTTTCCGGAGCGTACCAGACGTATCGCAAAGCCGTGAACGATGATCTGCTGGCGCGACAACAACTCGAACGGCAGCAAATCCTTTACGATAAGGGCGCTGTCGCCAAAAGCGCTCTCGAACAGGCCCAAGACGCCGCCGACAACGCCAAAGCCGGTCTGGATGCCTCCATCGAGCAGTTGCGACTTCTGGGCATTGATAAGAATCATCCATCGGGCATCGTCGATATCTTCGCTCCCATATCAGGCGTGATCACGGACCAGCAGGTTACCAACGCATCGGGCGTGCAGGGATTGGGCTCTCCGAACCCTTACACCATCTCTGACCTTTCCTATGTCTGGATCGTCTGCGATGTGTACGAAAACGATCTCGACGCCGTGCACCCGGGTGAGTATGCGGATATCCATTTGAGCGCCTATCCCAACCGCGTCTTCAAAGGGCGGATCGACAATATCCTGCCGGTTCTCGATCCGACTATCCGGACTGCGAAGGTTCGCCTCGAAGTCGCGAACCCCGGAATGATGCGGGTGGGCATGTTCGTGACTGCCACCTTCTACGGGAAGGAGCCGGAAACCCGGGCCGCGGTTCCCGCCACCGCGATTCTGCACTTGCATGATCGCGAATGGGTTTACACGCCGGTACCGAAGAGCACGGACCATTTCAAACGCCTGGAAGTGACCACGGGGAAAATGCTTCCCGGCAACCTGCAGGAAGTTGTTTCAGGCATCAAACCCGGAGATCGAGTGGTTTCGAATGCTCTGGTACTGCAGAACACACTGGAGCAATAAGGGAGCAATGAATGATTCGCCGAGTCGTTGATTTTGCTCTCGACAACCGCCTGCTCGTGTTGGGTCTTGCCGTGCTTCTTTTCGCGGGCGGTATGGTTGCATTCCATAACTTACCCATCGAGGCCTATCCGGACGTGGCGGATAACTACGTCGAGATCATTACGCAATGGCCGGGGATTTCGGCGGAACAAATCGAGCAGCAGGTCACGATTCCGCTTGAAATCGTCATGAACGGAATTCCGCACGTGGTGCACCTGCGTTCGTTCTCGCTCTTCGGACTCTCTGACATTAAGCTGATCTTCGACGACGAATCGGACAACGACTGGAACCGTGAGCGCGTTCTGGAGCGACTGAGCCAGGTCACGCTGCCGCCGGGCGTCAACCCGCAAATGGGCACGGACTGGAGTCCGGTCGGCCAGATCTATTTCTTCACTCTGCACAGCACGAATCCGGCATATGACCCGATGGAGTTGAAGTCCACTGAAGACTGGGTCGTCGAAAAGAGTTTTAAATCTGTTCCAAACATTGTCGACGTTTCCAGTTTTGGCGGGCCCACCCGCGAATACCAGGTTCGCGTCAACCCCGACAAACTGGTCGCCTATGGCTTAAGCCTAGCCCAGGTCGAGCAGCAACTCACCAGCAACAACGTCAACGCCGGCGGCAGCTTCATTCAGGAGGGTCTGCAGCAGATCAACGTGCGGTCGGTGGGATTGGTCGACCGTGCCCAGGACATCGAACGCACCGTCATCGTAACCAAGAATGGCACGCCGCTGCGGGTCAAGGACATTGCCGTGGTTTCGCAAGGTCCTAAGATTCGCCTCGGTCAATTTGCGCGAGCCCTTCACCGTGAGGATGGGAAGATCGTCGATAACGACGATGTAGTCTCGGGCATCGTGCTGCTGCGAAAAGGCGCAACCGGCGAGAAGGCGCTCGCGGCCATCCATGAAAAAGTAAAAGAACTTAACGATCACATCCTGCCTAAGGGAGTCCAGATCGTCCCCTTCCTCGATCGCAGTCTTTTGGTTCACTACACAACCCACACCGTGCTGCACAATTTGACCGAAGGAATGATCCTGGTATCGGTCATTCTGCTTTTGTTTCTGGGTAATGTTCGTGGCGCTCTCATCGTCGCCGCGACCATTCCGTTTGCTTTGCTGTTTGCGGCCATTTGTCTGAACCTGATGCACATTCCCGCCAATCTGCTGTCGCTTGGCGCGCTCGACTTCGGTGTGATCGTGGAAGGCGCCATCGTGTTGATCGAAAACATTGTGCGCCATCTAAGCCACACCGACGGCGTCAAGACCTCCACCGAACGAATCAGTTTTGCCTCGCATGAAGTGCAGCGGCCGGTATTTTATGCCATCGTCATCACCATTACCGCTTTCTTGCCAATCTTTACGCTGCAACGGGTGGAAGGCAGGCTCTTCCATCCCATGGCTTGGACCGTAGCCTTCGCGTTGCTCGGGGCATTGCTCTTCTCGATCCTGGTTGCGCCCGTGCTGGCAAGTTTCGCGTTTGCCCACGGGGCGCGCGAATGGCGTAATCCGGTCATGAGCTATGTGACTGAACGCTACCGGCTAGCCCTGGGCTGGGCGATTCGCCGGCGTTTGATCACAGTCGGTGTGTGCGTGCTTCTGGTGGCCTTTGGCAATTACCTCGCCTTCAGCGGCATTATTGGGTCCGAATTTCTGCCCCATTTGGATGAAGGTGCACTCTGGGTACGCGGCACGCTGGCGCCCAGCACCGGGCCAGATGAGGGAATCCGGGTCGCAAACCAGGCCCGAGTTGTCCTGTGCTCCTTCCCCGAGGTGCCGCAATGCACCAGCCAGGTGGGGCGTCCAGATGACGGAACGGATAACACCGGCTTCTTTAACACTGAATACTTCGTGGACCTGAAGCCGAAAGAGGAGTGGCGGCCTGTTTTCCACGAGAACAAAGACGAATTGATCGCGGCTATGAATCGCGAACTCGACAAAATTCCCGGCGTGGTCTGGGGCTTTTCGCAGCCTATCGAAGACAACATGGAAGAGGCCGTCAGCGGAGTAAAAGGCGCGCTGGCCACGAAGATCTATGGCGACGATTTGAAGGTTCTGGAGCAGAAGAGCGACGAAATCGTCGGCATTATGCGAAAGATCAATGGCGTTGAGGATCTTGGAGTTTTCCGTGTCCTCGGCCAGCCCAACCTTAACGTGACGGTGGACCGCGAGGCCGCCGCCCGGTACCAGATCAATGTTGCCGACGTGCAGGATGCGGTTCAGACCGCGGTGGGTGGCAATGCGCTCACGCAGGTGCTGCAGGGCGAAGCAAGATACGACCTTACGCTGCGCTACCTGCCAAAATATCGCGATACGCAGGAAGCGATCGAGAACATCCGCTTGCTATCGCCATCCGGAGAACGGGTGTCGCTGGCGCAGCTCTGCAAGATCAGCGTGACCGATGGCGCTTCAGAAGTCTATCGCGAGGGCAATCGACGTTATGTAGCCATCAAGTACAGCGTCCGTGGCCGCGACCTGGGCAGCACGGTGGAAGAGGCGATCAAGAAGGTGGACGAACAGGTCAAACTGCCCACCGGATACAGCATCGATTGGGAGGGCGAATACAAGAGCCAGAAACGAGCCAACGCGCGTCTGCTGATCGTACTCCCTATCACCATCCTCCTCATCTTCGTCATCCTTTACACGATGTTCAAATCCTTTAAATGGGCGCTGTTGATTATGGCGACGGTTGCGATCGCGCCGATTGGCGGTCTGCTAGCTCTTTGGATAACCGGCACCCATTTCAGTGTTTCGTCGGGCGTAGGCTTTTTGGCGCTGTTTGGGGTGTCGGTGCAGACGGGAGTCATCATGCTGGAGTACATCAATCAGCTTCGAGCCCGGCGTTATTCCATCGAGGACGCTGCGGTTGAGGGGGCCGTGTTGAGACTGCGACCCATCATGATGACCATGCTGGTGGCCACGCTCGGCCTGCTGCCGGCTGCTCTTTCGCATGCTATCGGTTCCGACTCTCAGCGTCCGTTCGCGATTGTTATCGTCGGGGGACTGATCGCAGCCCTCATCATGAGCGTCTTCCTGCTGCCGACCTTGTATGTGTGGATCGCGGGCGAACGCGACGTCCTGCCTCCATCGGAAGAAGGGTTCGAAGCGGGTGAGCATGTGGACTAGGAAATCATTGGGTCATCTGACCGTCGGGTGGTCGGGTCATTTCTTGCTTTTTGAGCGTGCTTCCGCTAGCTTTTATCTTTCCTTGATTTGAAGATTCTAGTCTGACGAACGGGCAGGCCGAAACTTGCCTCCAGGAGTGGTGGGTATGAAGCGGAGCTATATTGGGCTCGCCTTGGGCGCGCTGGTGGCACTGGGAGCGGTGTTAAGCCTGCCGAGTTGCGGACACGACCAGAAGCTGGTGAGCCTCCAGGTTAATCCGGCTGGTTTTACTTTTCTGAAGCCGACTGCTGGAGCTCAAGGGCAGTTCAGCGCGATCGGCACGTACATCCATCCTCCGGCGACGAAGGACGTAACCAGTCAAGCGACCTGGGCGGTTGACGATAACGTGGTGACGATAAGCGCTGGGCTGGTGACTACGACAGGAGCAGGCTGCGGTGGCGCGAATGTCTCGGCGACTATGCCGGAAGGCACCGGCGGTGCTTCGAACATTGTGATTGGTTATGCGACCGTGACCGTGAATGATCCGGCCGATCCGACCTGCCCGGGAGGCGGCACGGAGGCCACGTTAAGTGTTCAGGTTGTCGGCCCCGGGACCGTGACAAGTTTGACGGGCGGCATTAGTTGCCCGGCAGCGTGTATTTCAGAATTCCCCGTAGGGGCGTCGGTCGGGCTTACGGCCACACCTGCGATGAATCACAGTTTGTTCAGCTGGACCGGGTGTACGTCTTCTTCGGGAAATACGTGTACGGTTACGATCCCTGTGGGGGGCGCCGGTGTCACCGCTACGTTTCAATGAGAGCCTAATGTCCGAGCTCTCATTCCTCTGTCAGTAGTTTGCCCAGTGTGGGTTTGTGCCGCTCCGGCTTGCCTTTCTTGGCGCGGACGAGTTGGGAGGGTTTCGGACTCCCAACGCGTTCGCGAGCCATTTCGCGAACCACCTGGGCGGCGGAGAAGGTTTTTTTCTTGCGCTTGCGGGGCATGGTCGTAATCCTCGCATCTTCGCACATTCAATTCGCAAAAGTGCAATAATCTGAGGTGGCGTGGCGTCCCACTCAATCGCAAAAGGCGTGAACGAGTGGGGCACCCTCTCCGCGTTATCGATCCGAGGGCCTGATATTTATGGATGAGCGTGAATTCTTTGATGAAAAGTCCGATAAGAAGCCAGCTAACCTAAGTTGTCCGCACTGCCATCAGTCGGCGGAGTATGAGATCCAGTGGCTGGTGCGCATGAAGAAGAAGAGTCTGCCGCCGCGGGCGGACGATCGCGATCGGGCGAAATTTGCGAAAGCCCAGTCTTACATGCTGCGGCGCGACGACATGATGATGTGCAAGAACATGCGTTGCCGAAAGCGATTTGAGATTACAGGGGTGCAGAGCGTCGCATTTCTGCAGTAGCGGTCCACTGGCAGTTATCCTTATCGATCGCATAACTTCGATCGCATCGGTGATGGAGCGCCGGGCGTTCCCCGTCCGGCTCCCGCAGGGCATTCCTCCGACCGGGCGAGACGCCCGGTGCTCCACTATCTTTAAACTGGGCGTGGGTGCTAGGTCTTGGCGGAGGAGCGATTGGCGACCAGCGTAGCAGCCAGCCGGCGGACACTGTGGAGCAGTTGGCCCAGCGTTTCGGAGGCTGGGGTGGAAAGCGGCTTAGTTGGCGGCGCGTCGCTGAAACCCTCCTCTTCCATTTGTTTTGCGGCGGCCGCGAAGCGTCTGGAACTTGCATCATCCATAGCGAGAAAACGGAAGGCTTGCGCGAGCGCCACACCATCGGCGCCAGTTTGAAGGAATTCGATATGGGCGCTGACTTTGCCGAAAACGGTACTCAAAGCGATTTCACCCATGGTCCCGCGGGAAATCGGACCTTTGGAGAGGACGGCGGAACCTCCGGTCAGGGAAAGGCGCTGAAGCACTCCAACAAAACGGACATTGTCTACGGTAAATAGCGCGCGCTCGCTATTGGGAACGCGGATCCGGGGAGCGCGTGGACTCTTGCTCTTCTGAGACTTCTTCACAATAGTCAGCATCGCAAGCGACACGGGCGCGGTCAAGGTTACGGTGGTGTATCCGTCCACGACGTTGTCCCGGACAAGAAACTCCTGTGCGCCACAGACAGTAGCGGGTTAGTTTGAGAAACGCATTCCCTCAGCGGCTCAAGCCGGTATAAAAATACGATGCTTACGGCGCGGCTGAAGCCGCGCCCCTTCAAAACAATTCAAAGCGAGCCACTACCCCACAGACACAGGAATATCCGTCTTCCATTCTCTCGTCTATACTAACCAGTTTGGCCTGTGCCGGACGGACGCTGCAAGGGATGGGAGTGGATCTGTGAGGATTCTGGTTTGCCTGAAGCAGGTGCCGCAGAAAGACGCTCCGCTGAAGCTGAACGATGCGGGGACGTGGATCCGCGAAGATGTTTCCTACGAAGTGAATGAGCCGGACGCATTTGCGCTCGAAACGGCGTTGCGGCAAAAGGAAAAACACACCGGCGAGGTGGTGGTCATTACGGCGGGGCCGGCGCGGGCGTTGCAGGTATTGCGCGAGGCGCTGGCGAAAGGCGCGGACCGGGCGATCCACCTGGAAGACGATGCTTTTGTCGGGCTCGACGCCTACAACACGGCGCGCGCCATCGCGGCCGCTATTAAGGATGAGAAGTTCGATCTGATCTTTACCGGCCTGCAGTCGGACGATTACGGCTATGCGCAGACGGGCGTGATTCTGGCCGAGATTCTTGGCTTGCCGCATGCGACCATCATTATGCAGATTGAAAAAAATGATGGTGGCATCCGCGTAAAAAGGGAACTGGAGGCCGGGTTTTTTCAGTATGTCGACATGCCTTTGCCGGCCGTGCTGACCATCCAGTCGGGGATCAACAAGCTGCGCTATGCGACGCTGATTGGGATCAAGCAGGCCAAGAACAAGCCCATGCGCAAGGTCACCATGGCCGAGGTGCAGTCGGCCGTGGGCGCAAATTTGCAGAAGATCGAGAAGCTGTACCTGCCCCAGAAATCGAAGAATACGGAATTTCTGGAGGGACCTCCGGCGGAAGTGGCGAAGAAGCTGGTGGAAAAGCTGAAGAATGAATTACGCGTGATCTGAGACGCGGGACAGGAGAGCGAGACGCGGCAAGCCGCGTCTCTACTGAGAAGTGACTATGGCTGACACCATTCTGGTAATCGTTGAACAACGTGAAGGGAAACTGAACCGCGTCTCGTGGGAGACGATTGCCGGCGGGCAGGCGATCGCCGCTCAGACCGGATGGACGCTGGAAGCCGCGGTAATCGGCTCGGGCGTGGCTTCCGTCGCGAGCGCGGTCGCGGAGAAGAAGGTTGCCAAGGTTTATGCCGTTGAGTCGGCCAGGCTCGAGCCCTACACTCCAGACGCGTTCGCGCATGGCTTGCAGGAGTTCTTGGGGAAGCATCCGGCGAAGCTGGTGTTGATGCCGCATACCTACCAGGTACGGGATTTTGTGCCGAAGCTGGCGACGGTCCTGCAAACCACCGCCATCAGCGACGTGATCGGCTTCAAGTATGAAGGCGGAAAGCTGCTGTTCACGCGGCAGATGTTTCAGGGAAAATTCGTGGCCGACGTGAGTTTTGCGGGCTCCGGGCCTTGCTTTGTTACATTTCAAAACGGCTCGTTTCGCGCCGATAAAGTCGAGGCGGGCGCAACATCGATGTTGGCTCCGGTCGAGACCGTGAATGTCGAAATTCCGGATGGCGTGGTGCGGAATAAACCACAGGAAGTTTTCAAGGAAGCCAAACAGGCGGTCGATCTGACGCAGGCTGAGATTATTGTGTCGGTGGGGCGCGGAATTAAGGAAGAGAAGAACATCGCGCTGGCGAAGCAGTTGGCGGACGCGCTGGGCGGTGAGCTGGCGGCGTCGCGTCCGATCTGCGATAACGGATGGTTGCCGATGGACCGCCAGGTCGGATCGTCGGGACAGACGGTCGCTCCGAAGCTGTATCTGGCGCTGGGAATCTCGGGTGCGATCCAGCATCTTGTCGGCATGAAGGGTTCGCGGAGCATCGTGGCCATCAACAAAGATTCCGAGGCGCCGATTTTTGAGATTGCGGACATTGCCGTGGTCGGGAATTTGTTTGATATCGTGCCGCCGCTGATTGAGGAAGTTAAGAAGGCGAAGGGGTAAGGAGCATTTAGGAGTTGGTGCCGACATGATTCAAGCTGCATTGGGAATTGCGATATTGGGCTTCTTCGCGGTTATGGGCCTGCGGTTGATGGCTACCCCCAAATCTTTTCTAGCCAAATTCGGCCGTCCGGCAACGCAGAAACACGTCCGGGCGACCCGCTTTATCGGGTTTTCCTTCCTGGTATTCGTCGCCATGGCGGTGGTGTCATGGGTTCGTCAGCCCAGATGAACGGAGCAGTCTTTACGCGGACAAGAGTGTCCGCGCCACACGTTTCCTGATTCACTTATCCTGAAAAGGTTGAGATTACGATCCCGCCGCGAACCCGCCGACACGTGCCACGGTCAGCCGCAGATACTTGTAGGGGTTTACCGGGGCGTCGTTGATGCGGACTTCGTAGTGGAGATGCGGGCCGGTGGAGCGTCCGCTGGAGCCTACGTAACCGATGGTGTCGCCGCGGTGGATGTATTGTCCGGCGGTGACGGCGAAGCTGGAAAGATGGCCGTAACGGGTGGTGATGCCGTGGCCGTGGTCGACCATGATGGCGCGTCCGTAGCCGCCCAGGAAGTCGGCGAAGGTGACGGCACCGTCCGCCGGCGCGACCACCGCCGAGCCGACAATGGCGGAGATATCAACCCCGGAGTGGAAGGCGCCTTCTCCGTTAAACGGATCGATGCGCTCGCCGAACGAAGCTGTGATCTGGCCTTCGACCGGCCAGAGGTTGGGAGCCGAGTTGGCGCGGATCCAGTCGGCCGTAGTCGAGTTCTTGGTCAGGCCGAGTGAGATGCCTACGCTGGCTGCTCCACTCAGGGCGGTGTGCTTCAACGCGTAAAGCTGGTCGAGCGACGAATTCACCTGCGCGGCCTGAATCTGCTCGCTCGAGGCGGCCACCATCGCGGGATCGGACTTGAGTCCGTAAAGCGCGGAAACCTCGCTGGCCAGCGAGCCGAGCGAGGCTACCTGAATATCACGTTCCTTGGCGACCTGTTCCAGGCGCGAATAGCTGTCTTTGAGCTGGTCTTGCTCGGTCCGGAGCTGGTTATAATGCGCGACTTTCGCCAGCATCCGGGTATAAGAGCTGGCAATTCCCGTAAAGCAGAGCGCGCCGATTGCCGCCCCGGCCAGAAGAACGTAGAGGTACTGGACGGGAATGGTGATCTTGCGAAGCTGTCCCGCTTCGTCCCTGGCTACGAAAAATATGTAGAAGCGTTTACGCAATATCCATCTTCCGCAAAGCAAATTTTCGCTTCGGAATCCTGCCAGAGCTGGAACTGTCACGCTCGGGCTCGGAATCCTGATTCCACCAGCCGCATCAGGAGCAGGCTGGCTCTTCCCTAGACCACGGAACCAGGCAAGCCAAAATCCAATATCGCTGCAACTGATTCAGGTTGCAGTACTTGGTTCGGCACAATATATGTGAACGGCGAATTAAAAGGTAGCAAACCTGATTCCCCATGTCAACCGCACTGCGCCCTTTGGACGGTTACCAAGGCAGGTAATCGCTGTGCCCAATCGGCCAGATTACCGCCGTCAGGGGGACAGGTGCCCGTTACCGAGGGCACCGGGGACACGTGACTAAGGAGCCGGGGTATAGTGATCGACGTGCCACTGAGCGAAAAGAAACTGATTCAGAAGATCCGCCACTCTGCCCGCAGAAACAGAGACAGAGACAGGTCAGTAGTGACGGGCATTGGCGATGACTGCGCCGTGTTGCGCGTTCCTCCCGGACACGAGTTGCTGGTGACCACCGACTTCACCATCGAGAACGTGCATTTTCGACGAGATTGGCACCGTCCGGAACTGGTCGGGCGGCGCTGCCTGACGCGCGGGCTTAGCGATATCGCGGCGATGGGTGGCGAGCCGCTGGCGGCATTTTTGTCGCTGGCGGTCTCGAGCGACGTTCCGCAGAAGTGGGTGGATCGCTTCTTGAAGGGACTGCTGGATCTGGCCGAGGAATTCAAGGTTCCGCTGGCGGGTGGCGACACGGCGCAGTCACCAGCTGGGATTCACGCCGACATCGTGGTAGTAGGCTCGGTGCCGAAGGGAAAGGCAGTGCTGCGGTCAGGGGCAAAGGCGGGCGAGCAGATTTATGTGACTGGGGAGTTGGGAGGCTCGGCAGCGATGCTGGCGCGACTCATGGAATTGAAGCCCGTGGGAACCGAGTCTTCCCGGCAGTTTTCCAGGTTCTCTTCCAGGCACCCTCATCCGCGAGCGCGGGTTGCAGTGGGACGGTGGCTGCGGCAGCGTGGAGTGGCATCGGCCATGATTGACTTGAGTGACGGGCTTTCCACTGACCTCGAACACATCTGCCAGGAAAGCCACGTGGGCGCGGAGATCGAGGCGGAGGCGATTCCGCGGGCGCAGGTGGAGAAAAAGCCTGTCGCGCTGGAGTTGGCGTTGCACGGCGGCGACGATTATGAACTGCTGTTCACGTCCGCGGCGGCGGTTCCTTCCAAGGTCGCGGGAGTTCGGGTAACGCGCATCGGGCGGACCACGCAATCCGCGGGAATGCGGCTGATCGGGGCGGATGGGGAAGCGCGGGCGCTTAAGGTCGGCGGATGGGAGCACTTCACGGGGAAGCAAAAATCCTAACCACAGAGGACACAGAGGGACACAGGGGAAAACCTTCTTCGAGTTTCCCCTGTGAACCTCTGTGCTCTCTGTGGTTCAAGCTTTTGCTCTCCCTCGACCACGCCAAAAGGTGACTTTCGTTACCTGCCTTTGGTGACGGCAGGGGACTACATTAGGCTCATGCGAAAAACATCTTTACTCCTGGCGTTCAGTGTCGCGCTCTTGATTCCAGCTTTCGGGCAGGGGCAGCCGGCGGCACACAAAATCGATAACGATTTCGTGAAACAGCAGTTTGGCGACCAGTTCACGCTGGTGCCCGAGATTGGAGCCGGGGTCGGCGATCTGGACGGCGACGGTGTGGAAGACGTGATCATTGCGGCGCGCTGCAAGAATCCGCTGATCGATCAGAGCGAGCACGATTACCGGGTAGTCGATCCCTACTACGAATACTTTGGCTATGGCGACCCCAAGCTGACGACCACGTTCAGCGCGGGCGATCCGGCGCACCGCGGTCTGGTGGTGCTGATCATTTATGGCGTGGGGAAAGACGGCTGGCGCTCAGCAACTCCGAAAGCGAAGTTCGTGATTGTGAATTTGCCGTATAAGGCGCTCTCCATTAGAAAATTCAATCTGAAAAAGAAAACGGTCGAGGCAATCTACATCGAAGAAGCGGGCGAAATGGGAGATAGCTCCGCCGTATTCTTCGACGGCAAGAAGTTCAAGTACGTGCCGATGGGCGGAGACATGCAGTAGCCGCTACCGCGTCCACGATGGAGCGACGGGCGTCCTCGCCCGTTCCTAAATCGGCAAGCTTGGGACTGATGTAGTAACCTTCCTTTCTTAATTGGCGCACCGTCTGAAATATCGCGTTCTGCCGGAGCGACTGGCGGTGTGCCGGCTTGCCTCCGATGCCCGCATTCCTGCCTGGACGCTGGAGGGCGGATTCTTCTGCGTGGTACGCACTCACGATGAGCTTTCCATTGTTTGCACGGAAGACGCTTGCAGCGAAGACCTCTGCACCGAAGATCGGATGGGCGACGGCGCAACCGTTGAGCGCGGATGGGTGGCGCTGAAGCTCGAAGGGCGGTTTCCGTTTTCGGTGACGGGTGTGCTGGCATCGTTTGTGCAACCGCTGGCGGAAGCGGAGATTCCGATCTTCGCGATCTCGACGTTTGATACCGATTATGTCTTGATCAAGTGCGAGAACCTGAAAGGGTCGGTGATCGCGCTGGGCGCGGCGGGACACGAAGAGCTTGGCGAAGATGATTGCGGGTAAGTCCGAATTGCCATTTAACCGCGCTTTTCCACCGAATACTGACCGAAATTGGACGATGGCCTCCCCGCAATGATTAAATCAATTAAATCAAAAGATCGATCTCTTATGGCTTCTCTAGTGAAACTGCGCCGCACCCTCAAGGCGGCGGAACGGAACGCTCATGGATTGTGGCAAATCCTGAAGGCCGTCGTGTCGACCGACCATCCGCTGCTGGCGCATCTGATCCCAATCCGGCGCTGCAATCTGGCCTGCACCTACTGTAACGAGTTCGATGATTTTTCCAAGCCCGTGCCGGCCGAGCAGATGTTGCGGCGGGTGGATCTGCTGGGCGATCTCGGCACTTCCGTGGTAACCATCAGCGGCGGTGAACCGATGCTGCATCCGCAACTGGATGACATTATTCACCGCATGCGGCAACGCAGGATCGTGTCGGGGTTGATCACCAATGGCTATCTGCTGACCGCGGACCGCATCCAGAAGCTGAACCACGCGGGCCTGGAATGGCTGCAGATTTCGATTGATAACGTGAATCCCGACGAGGTTTCGAAGAAAAGCCTGAAAGTGCTTGACCGGAAACTGCAACTGCTGGCCGAGCACGCGGAATTTCACGTGAACATCAATTCCGTGGTGGGCAGCGGAGTGAGCCATCCGCAAGACGCGCTCACCATCGGCAAGCGCGCCCTGGAGCTGGGGTTCAGCTCGACCATTGGCATCATTCACGATGGCTCAGGGCAGTTGCAGCCTTTGAACGACGAAGAGCGGCGCGTGTATCACGAGATGAAGAACCTCGAGAAACGCAGCTTCACGCGCGTGAATGCGTTTCAGGACAACATCGCACTGGGCCGCCCGAACCAGTGGCGCTGTCGAGCGGGGGCCCGCTATCTCTATATTTGCGAGGACGGGCTGGTGCATTACTGCTCGCAGCAGCGTGGGTACCCTGCCATTCCGCTGGAGAAATACACGCTGGCGGATATACGCCGCGAGTTCCATACGGAAAAGCCGTGCGCTCCGCATTGCACGGTATCGTGTGTGCACCAGGTATCGGTCCTGGATGCATGGCGCGCACCGCAACGGCCGGCGCCGGCTTCCGAGCCCGCGAGTGGACTGGTGCACATCGAATAGCTGTCAGATCTCAGCCATCAGTAAAAAACCTTTCACCGCCGAGAACGCAGAGTGCGCTGAGAAAAAGCTTTGGCGAAAAGCAAAAAAGCAAAAGCCCGATCTTCTCTGCGATTCTGCGATCTCGGCGTCCTCTGCGGTAAAAAGCCTTTGACGTTACTGAGAACTGATGGCTGATGGCTGACAGCTGCCTTAAAACGTTGTAGCCACGGTGAAGCGGAAGGTTTTTCGTGGTTCCAGAAGAGTGTAGTTGGAGCCCAGGGCCGAGCGCGTCAGGCTATAGGTATAGTTGCCAGCGGCTTCGTCTTGACAGCTAGAGGCCGCCGGGACAGGACAGGGGAACATGCCTCGGCTGATCTGTATGGGAGGCGATGCGCTGGTGTTGAGGCGCAGGGCGTTGTAGGCATAGTAAATGCGGAAGGGCGCATTGACGACCGGAAGCATCATCTGCAATTCAATCCCCGTTGACATGCGCACCACCCAGTTGGTGCCAGGGACCGGCTGGAGGTCCTGCGGAATGCCGCTGATTCTTTGCCCACCGGAACAGGCATAACCGGTAGACGGGCCCAGGTTCGGACAGCCGAACAGAGTGTTTACCAGGGTTTCGTACTGGACCTGGTTAGTCTGCAACTGTGAGGTACGGAGGATCGGATCGGTACCCACATCGACAAAAGGAGCGATGGCGACTGGCCCGGCGATGGTGAATCGGTATTCCATGTTGCCATGCAGACTGAGGTCGCCTCCGGGAGTGACGAGTTGATAGTACGGAACCGGGATATTCCAGCAGTTGCTGACGCATGATCCGTTGGCGCCGCCTAGTACTGGAAACGCGGGGTTGGCGGGAACAAAGGTTCCATCCGCGTTCCTGAGGGGGACGACCTGGGCGCTGGGCAAGTAGGCGATGGGCGAGACGGTGCGGATATCAAAGCCGCGCAGATCATTTTCGCCGCCGAGGTACGCTCGTTCAAATGGGGGAGCAACAATCCCGCCGTATCCGGTGATAAACGAAGCCTGCAGGTTGTAACCAAAGGCATTGCGGCGCTTTTGCATTGGAAAGAACTGTTTGTACTGGACGATGGGGCGGATGCTATGGACCGTCCCGCCGAGGCCAGCGAACTCGCCGCCAAGGAACAAACTCTTGCCATGGTGGGGCGCGTAGGGCGAATCGAGGGTGTTCACGCTGAAGCTGGGGGTGATCTTGCTGGTGATGATGCCGTCCAGAGCGTTGGGGCCGGTAATGCCTCGAAAGTTGAGATTCTCGAACAAGAGCTTGGAGGCGGTGCTGACCGCGACCAGCGAAGACCGGTCGAAAGAGTAGCTGATGCCAACCCGCTTGAAGGAGCGTTTCCCCCGCAGCGGATAGCTGAAGCTCACGCTGGCGCCAGTACTGGACTGCGAGTAGTTCTGCAAGTTCTGCAGATAGGCTGAAGGCAGGTTCAGATTCTGTCCGGTGGCAATGGCATACTGCTTAGCCTGGTCATAGCTGGTCTTCCGGGCGTAGACGTTGAAGCCGGCCTGGATGGGCCGGTCAAACAAGTAGGGCTCGGTGAATCCGAAGACGATGTCGCGCTGGCGGCTGCCCAAGCTGGCCTGTACGGAGAGCGTCTCGCCCAATCCCAGAAAGTTGTTGGTGGAGTAATTGAGGCCAACAAAGGCGCCAGCCAGGCCGCTCACTCCGCCTTGTAGTCCGATGCTGTTCTTTCCTTTCTCTTTCACCTTCAGCGTGAGATCGACGGTGCCCGCTTTTTCGTCGAGGTGGCGCTCGGTGGTATTGGGGTCGTCGGGCTTGAGCTGCTCGAAATAACCGAGCTGGTTCAGGCGCAGCAGGCTGAGCTCCCAGTAACGCGAGTTATAAATCTGACCTTCTTCCAGCGCAACTTCGCGGCGGATAACTTTGTCACGAGTGGTGGTGTTGCCCTGGAACTCGATGCGGCGCACGTAGAACTGTTTGCCCTCGTCCACGTCGACTTCCAGATTCACGATCTTCTTTTCGTCGTCGAACTTGGTGTCGGGAACGGAAGTGAAGTTAATGTAGCCGGCCTCGCCGTAAGCTTTGCGCAGGTTCTCCAGGCCCTTGGCAACTTTTTCGCGGCTGAAGATTTCGCCGTCCTTCATGGTGAAAAGGCTGCGCAGGGCCGCGGTGTTGGAGATGGCCTTGTTGTTCTTGAAGGTGATGGTGCCCAGCCGATAGCGCTCGCCTTCTTCGATCGGCATGGTGATATCGACGGATTTCCCCAATCCTCCCTGCACCCATGGGATGTGGAAGCCGGTGTGTCCGGTGTCATGGATCTCGGTCTTAGGGTCGTCGACCAGTACCTTGAAGTAGCCGCGGTTCTGGAACTCAGCGCGGACCCGCTCGGTATCCTCTTCAAGCTTGGTCGCGTCGTAAGTCTTGGCGAAGATGTTTTCCAGGAAGATAGAGTGCGGGATGCCGATGGGCTTGAGGTTCTTCATGGCGGCACGCAGCGTGCGGTCAGGAATGTGTTTGTTGCCCTTGAAACGAATATGCCCAACCTTGACCTTAGGCCCCTCCTTGACCACGAAAGTGACGGCGACAGCATTGGGCGGGATTTCGCGTTTTTCGGTGCGGATGGTGGCGAACTGACGCCCGTGCTCGGAGAGCAATTCCTTCAGCACAACTTCGGCTTTCTTGATCTTCGTAGGATCGTACTGGCTCTCCACCGAGAGTCCGACTTTGCGCTCCTTGAACCGGTCGAGCACATCGCTGGTGGAAACCGCATTCAAGCCGCTGTAGTTGATCTCGCGGATGGTCGGGCGCTCTTTGAGGTAGATATGAAGTTTCCAACCTTTGGCGCTCTGTTCGCGCTCAAAGCGGATGTCCTCAAAGTAGCCCGTGTTCCAAAGCGCGTTGAAATCGCGTTCGATGGCGGCCTGGTCGTAGACGTCTCCGGCCTTGCTGAAGATGCGGGCCTTGACCGTGTCGGCGGGGATGCGATGGTTCCCGTGCACTTGGATCTCGACAATGAGATCCTGCTGGCCAATAACGGGGATCGCCAGCAGCACCAGTGCCAACACTCCGAGGAGGCGATTCCAGGCAGAGCTTCGCCTCCAAACTCTTGTGAGGGAAGAAGATGGAGACCAAGTGGAGTCTCTCTGCGGGCCCATGTAGCGGCCAGGACGCGGGGCCCACATAGGGATAGCATGATGCCGACGATGAATCGCAACTACCTCGAAAAAATAGAGTTAGGAAAACGGTAATTATACGGTAGAGAGTGAGAACCGTCCAAGGCGGAGACGAATTTCCTCCTTGGAGTCCGGTCGGAGTCACGCCCGAAAACGTTCTACCTCAACACAGACGGAATAGAACGTCGCCGCGTTGCCCATGTCAGTAAGTTTTTCTGAGGTTAGCACATTGATATTGCGTCCACCGGAGCTGAATCGTGCCCAATCGAGCCGGGCGGCGACGACTCCGGGAGGAACCGAACCGTCAACCAGGGCCCGGAGTAAGATCTCACCGCGGGAGTTGAAGGCGCGAATGCGGTCGCCATGGTGGACGCCCCGGGCTTCCGCATCGGCCGGATGCATCTCGAGATCTCCGATCCAGGGTTCCATCTCGCGCACGGATGGGAGATTGGCGAATGACGAGTTGAGGTGGTTGTCCGGCTTGCGGGCAAGAAGTTCGAGCGGGAAGCCGGCGGTTTTCGATCCATGTCGCGATTCGTCAGGTGGAGTGAAAGCGACGACCGGATCGATCCCCTGGCGCTTCAGCATTTCACTGTAGAACTCAGCTTTCCCGCTGGGCGTCGGGAAGTTGCCTTGGGCGAACGGTAGGAATGGAGCGACATCCGCTGTCGACGAATTCGGATTTGTATCAGGGCTCCGGTTCGTATCAGGGTTCGGGTTCGTATCAGGGCATCGCTTCAGCGATGCCGGAAGGTATTGGCTCTCGACCGCCCCTTTAGGGGCTGTCGCCGCGAAGTTCAGGCGGATGCGATGCTCGCGCTCCAGCCGATCACGCGTAATCCCGTTGAGCCGCGGATTGGGCGAATCCAGCGCGCGGTCGATCATGGAGTCCGCCGTTTCGCGGAAACATTCATCTTCAAGACCCATGCGCTCGGCAAGCGCGCGGAACATCTCGACATTCGACCTGCACTCCCCGACCGGATCGATCGCCTGATTCGAGAGCTGGAGGTAGTAGTGGCCGTAAGCGGCCTGCAGGTCCTCGTGCTCGAAAAAAGTGGTCGCGGGCAGCACGATGTCGGCGTAGTCGGTCGTGTCGGTGAAAAACTGCTCGTGAACTACGGTGAAAAGGTCGGGACGCTTTAGCCCGCGGATGACTTCGTTGTGGTTGGGGCAGACCGCCGCGGGATTCGAGTTGTACACGAACAGCGCCTGGATGGGCGGCACCATCGTCGTCGAGTTCAGCACGCTGCCGAGCTGCACCATATTGACGATGCGCGCCGGGCGTCCCAGGGCTTTCTGCATCAACTCGGGCATTTCGAGTGCTTCCTTATTCAAACCGAAGGAGCCGCTGAGAGAGAGCTGAAGTCCTCCACCGACCTCCTTCCATGACCCGATCAAACAAGGCAGCATGGTGACCGCGCGCATCGACATGCCGCCGCGCTCGGAGCGTTGGATGCCGTAGTTGACGCGGATCACGGATGGGCGCTGGGTGGCGTATTCGCGGGCGAGTTTGCAAACGTCGTCGGCGGATATGCCCGTCCAGTGGGCAACTTCTTCAGGCGGATACTGTTCCGCGCGGGCCTTCAGGTCTTCGAAGCCGATGGTGTAGCGCGAGACATAGTCGGCGTCGAAAAGATTTTCCTTAATGATGACGTGCATCAGGCCGAGAGCGAGCGGGGCATCGGTGCCGGGATGAATCGGCAGGTACCAGTCGGCGCACTTCGCCGTGCGCGTGCGATACGGATCGATAACCACCAGCTTCGCGCCCTTGCGCCGAGCTTCTTCAATGAAGGGCCAGAGATGAACGTTGTTGCCGTGAATGTTCGAGCCCCAGGCGATGATGTATCGCGAATGCGCAAACTGTTCCGGCTCGGTGCCGAGTTTGATGCCGATCACCGATTTCAGGCCTTCTTCGCCAGCCGTGGAACAGATGCTCCGCTCCAGTTGCGAAGCTCCTAAGCGGTGGAAGAAACGGCGGTCCATGGACGCACCGTTGAGCGCGCCGAGTGTGCCTCCGTAAGAGTAGGGCAGGATGGATTCAGGGCTGTATTCGGCAATGATTTCGCGCAAGCGATGCGCAATTTCGTCGAGCGCCTCTTTCCACGAGATGCGCTCAAAAGCTTCACTCGGTTGGGTGACGGGGTGGCCGGGCGAGCACGCCCGGCGCTCCACCGGTCCCTTAGGCCCCACTCGCCGCATCGGATAGAGCACGCGATCCGGCGAGTAAACGCGGTCGAGATACTTGGCGACTTTGGCGCAAAGAAATCCGCGGGTAACGGGATGCTCGGGATCGCCCTGAATCTTGGTGGCGCGGCTGTCTTCGATGGTGATCAGGACGCCGCAGGCATCAGGGCAGTCGTGCGGGCAGGCGGCGTGGACGACGCGCTTCATCTATGGATTATAAAAGATTCTGTAGAGACTGGACCTGCTCCGTTTCCCACCGTGAAAAGACACGGGGCAGAGCCCCGTCACCACACAACCCTACTTGAATTCCAAGACTTCTTTCTCTTTGGCTTTGCTCATCTCTTCCATCTTCTTGATTTCGTCGTCGGTGAGCTTCTGGATTTCGTCGAGCGCGCGCTTCTCGTCGTCCTCGGTAATCTTCTTGTCCTTCATCGCCTTCTTGATGGCGTCGTTGCCGTCGCGACGGATGTTGCGCACCGCGGTGCGATGCTCTTCGAGAATCCGGTGCAGATGCTTCACCATATCCTTGCGCCGCTCTTCGGTGAGCGCGGGAATGGGCACGCGCACAAGCTTCCCGTCGTTCATTGGATTCAGCCCGAGGTCGGCGCTGCGGATGGCCTTTTCGATCGCGGCCAGTTGCGACGGATCGAAGGGCTGCACCGTGATCATCTGCGGCTCGGGTGCGTGAATCTGAGCAATCTGGTTGAGCGGCATCTGCGACCCGTAGTAATCGACGGAAACCGTATCGAGCATGTGTACGTTCGCTCGCCCGGTGCGCGTGGCGGCCATTTCGCGGCGGAAGTCTTCCACCGCTTTCTCCATGCGCGTCTTCAGGGTTGCGTAGACTTCCTTCAGAGCAGGATGAGCCATCTCTCTCAGCTCCCAGACCTAGCGATAGCAGAACCGTGCATTATAAACGCTTTTGGCTGTTAGCCTTTGGCTTTTAGCTAAAAGCCAAAAGCTAGGAGCTAACAGCTTCTACGCGCTGACCATCGACCCGATCTTCTCCCCCAGCACTACGCGGCGGATATTGCCACGCTGGTTCAGGTTGAAAACGATGATGGGGAGATTGTTGTCCTTGCACAGAGAAATGGCCGTTGAGTCCATCACCTTGAGGCCCTGCTTCAGCACGTCCATGTAGGTAAGTTGCGAAAACTTCTTGGCGTCTTTCACTTTCATCGGGTCGGCGTCGTAGATTCCGTCCACTTTGGTGGCTTTGAGGATGGCGTCGGCCTTGATTTCCATGGCGCGCAGCGAGGCGGCCGTGTCGGTCGAAAAATAAGGATTGCCGGTGCCGCCGGCGAAAATGACGACGCGTCCTTTTTCCAGATGCCGCAAGGCGCGGCGCCGGATAAAGGGTTCGGCCACCTGGTTCATCTCAATCGCCGTCTGCACGCGGGTGTAGACGTTCTGTTTTTCGAGCGCATCCTGCAGTGCCAGCGAGTTAATGACCGTGGCCAGCATGCCCATGTGATCGGCCGAGACGCGATCCATGTCCCGGGCCTGGTCGGCAACCCCGCGAAAAAAATTGCCCCCGCCCACCACGATCGCCATCTGGATACCGAGCGTATGGACGTCGGCAAGTTCGGCCGCCACTTCATGAATGCGTTTGGTGTCGACTCCGAACCCTTGATCGGCCGCCAGGGCTTCGCCGGAGATTTTTAACAGGATGCGCTTGAAGATGGGAGCAGGCATGAAAAAGCAGGTCCTTCCCCTTCGGCTACGCTCAGCGTCAGGATGACAATCGGCTACATGGAAGCATAAACGAAAGGGGCGCCGCAGCGCCCCCTGAATTATTCGGCTGCTACTTGGCAACCGGCGCAGATGCCTCGCCGGCTTCATCGGACGGGCTGTCGGGCTTGGTGTTGACGAAAGCGACGGTGGCGGTTGCATCACCAACCTTGAACCGGGCAAAGCGCCGCACGGCGATATTCTCACCGAGCTTGCCGACCTTGGCGGCGATCAGCTGCGAGATGCTGATGGTCTGGTCCTTGATAAAGGGCTGTTCCAGCAGGCAGACCTCTTCGTAGAACTTCTCCATCTTGCCGGCGACCATCTTCTCGGCGATGTTCGGGGGCTTACCACTGGCGATCGCCTGAGCGAGGTAAATGTCCTTCTCGCGGGCGTAATCTGCAGGCGTGACGTCCTCTTTCCGGACGTACTTCGGGTCGCTCGCCGCAATGTGCATGGCGATGTCGTGCACCAGTTCTTTGAAGTCCTCGGTGCGCGCCACGAAATCGCTTTCGCAGTTGACCTCAACCAGCACGCCGATTTTACCGCCGGCGTGAATGTAGTAGCCCACCGAACCTTCGCTGGTCACCCGTGCCGCTTTCTTGGCTGCGACTGACACACCCTTCTTGCGCAACAGGACGATCGCCTGCTCCAGATCGCCTTTGGCTTCGGTCAGGGCGTGCTTGCAGTCCATCATCGGCGCTCCGGTCTTTTCGCGGAGATCTTTTACTTGTGCTGCGGAAATGTTTGCCATAGTAGTGCTCATTAAGAACCTCGGGTTTCAAAGTTTCAAGGAGGGTCAGCCGGGGGCCACACTGAGGTCACATCAAGGTTGCAACCTTGAAACTTTGCAACCTTGAAAACCTTGAAACCTGCATTTTGCTAGAAGCGGCGCGTTTCAGCCTGTAGCTCGTCGACGTCTTCCGTGGCGGCTGAAGGACGCTTGCGCGTGCCCTTGCCCAGCACGTCTTCCATGCGGATCTCTTCACCTTCGGGCCCCGCAGCGGGAGCGGCAGTTGCGTCTTCGGCTGCGGCCTCGGCGAATATGGCTTCCGCCACCGGAGCCTCGACCTCGACCACGGGCTCGGGCACCGCCACCGCCTGAATGTCCGCCATCGCCTTGTCGTCCCGGGCATGGACGCCCTCGGCAATCGACTCCGAAATCTTGGACGTGAAGAGGCGAATCGCCCGCAGCGCATCGTCGTTGCCTGGAATCACGTAATCCACTTCGCTCGGATCGCAATTCGTGTCGACCACTGCGACCACCGGGATGCCCAGCTTGCGCGATTCGCGCACCGCGATCTGTTCTTTATTCGAATCGATGACGAAGATCGCATCCGGCAACCGCGTCATATTCTTGATGCCGGCGAGATTCGCCTGCAGGTGCTTGCGCTCGCGCTCGAGCTTGATGACTTCTTTCTTCGGAAGCAGATCGTAACGGCCATCGGTGGCCATTTCGTCGAGTTCCTTGAGCCGCTTCACCGACTTCTGGACGGTGACCCAGTTGGTCAGCAGGCCACCCAGCCAGCGCTGGTTCACGTAGAACATCGAGCAGCGCTGCGCCTCTTCGGCAATTGCGTCTTGTGCCTGGCGTTTGGTGCCCACGAAGAGAATGATTCTGCCCTCGGCGGCCAGGTCCTGCACGAATTTCGACGCTTCCTTGAACATCTTCAGCGTCTTCTGCAGATCAATGATGTAGATACCATTGCGCTCGCCAAAGATGTACTCCTTCATCTTTGGGTTCCACCGCTTCGTCTGGTGCCCGAAGTGAACGCCCGCCTCGAGCAACTCCTTCATTGTGATATTCGCCAATCAACCTCCTCAGTTGGTCTGCATCCGGACACTGACAGGCCCCGGATTGCCATTCCCGTCCACCCCGCCTCAGGGGAGGTGGGGGGATGAATTTAACACCTAAAACCGGTCGTTTGTCGCTGGTCGTTCGCAAACGATCATCAACCGACGACCATCGACTATCTCTTGCTGAACTGGAACCGCTTCCTCGCGCCTTTTTGTCCATACTTCTTGCGCTCTTTGGCGCGCGGATCACGAGTCACCATGCCTTCGGCCTTGAGCTTCGTGCGCAACTCAGCGTTAAACAGCATGAGAGCGCGCGTGATGCCGAGGCGGACTGCATCCGCTTGGCCAGCGACTCCGCCGCCGCACACATTTGCCAGGACGTTGAACGTGCCCGAAGTGTCGGTCGAGACCAACGCCCGCTTAGCCGCGATGCGCTGCGAAGGCGTCACAAAATATTCATCGAACGGCTTGCCATTAACCTTGAGCTCGCCGCTGCCGGGACGTAGAAAAACGCGCGCGATCGCCGTCTTGCGGCGTCCAGTTCCGTAGTATTGAACAATCTCTGCCATGTTTTAGCTTCGAGCCGCGCGCTTCGAGCTTCGAGCACCCAGTGCGCGAAGAATGAAGCGTTTGGCCTGTCAACCTTTCAAAGAAATCCGATTCTGTTCCGCTCGCTCGTGGCCCGAGGCTCGTAGCTTTCCCTTATGCAAACACCTTAGCTTCCGGCTTCTGCGCTTCGTGCGGATGCTTGTCGCCTCGGTATACTTTCAGCTTGGTGAACATTTGCTTGCCCAGTTTGTTCTTGGGGAGCATGCGCGACACGGCGTCTTCAATCACCAGCTCCGGCTTGCGCACCATGCGTTTTTTCATCTCTTCCGAGCGCAGTCCGCCGGGATACCCGGTGTAGCGGTGATAGACCTTCTGATCCGCCTTCATGCCGGTGATCTTGATCTTCTCGGCATTGATGATGACCACGTGGTCGCCAGTGTCGATAAACGGCGTGTACTTCGGATTTTCTTTGCCGATCAGAATACGAGCTACGCGCGAGGCGAGGCGGCCGAGCGGAAGTCCGCTCGCATCCACCACAAACCACTTGCGCACAATATCTCCCTCTTTCGGGAAATAGGTTGACATCGGAAATCTCCCTGACCTAAAGAACGTTATAAGAACGAAGACCGCTGAGTGCCCTGATCAATTTCTATCCACGCAGAACGCGCGCTAGGTGTTCCAGGCGGGCAGCCGCAGGACTTCCAAGTTCACTACCAAAGACATCCAGAATAGCCCAGCCGCAACAAGCTTGTCAACGAAGACGTTCAGCCGCAAGGGGTTACCGAAGCATACTCGTCCCGGCCTACCGCCTTCAATCCAGAGCCGTGCACGAGCGACACCTGTTCATGAAACTGCCACTCCAATTATGAATTGTCATCCCGAACGAAGTGAGGGATCTGCATTTTGCGGCGATCCAGGTTACTTTCCCTCAACCGACTTCAAGCACCGCCCGTAGAGCTCCAGCAAATGGGCAGCGTAATCCTCCGGCTTGTCGGCCGCACCGCTACCCTGGAAGCCGACTCCGGTGCCAGTGGTCTTGCCGTACCCGGTGGTCATGGCGATGAATTTCATGAGGTCAAGCGCGATGTCTTCGTCGCGGCGGGAGCCTAGAGGAAGAGCGGGCAATTCCATGATAAAAACTCCTCGTAAGGGATGAAATCCGCCGGTTTTCCCGGCCCTGCCGCGATGATAGCAGAACAGACGAGGATGGAGTCGGTGAGCGGCGTTGCGCCGGCGAGTCCTTGGAGTTCACGCTTACTAATGCAGCCGCTCGTACTCCGCCTTCGCTTCCTTCAGGACGGGGACATCGGGGTCCGCGTCCTTCCACAGCGCAAAGAAGTCCTGATACGCGGCCCGGGCTTTTGCCGTGTCGCCAGTCATTACATACGCCCGGCCCAGGCCCAGCTTGGCCAGCGAGTGCTCGGGGACAATCGGATCGATCCCGCGATGATCCACGATCTTCTGAAATTCCGCCGCCGCTTCCGCTCCGCGCTTTGCTTGCAGGTATGCCAGGCCTCGAACGTAGATGGGGAAGAGATTCTGGCTGGTGCCCAATTCATATGGCGTTGTTGCCTGCAGCGCCTCGATCGCCTTCTCGGGAGCCTTGCGCTCCATCTCGGTTAACGCCCGCACGACAGGAATGTTCACCTGGTGCAGCAGCGTGTCGTCTGGAAAGCGGTGGGCCAAGCTGTCCACGATGGCCTGCGCGCGGCTGGCGTCTCCAGTCATGGCCAGCGCCACCGCCACCGACTCCATATTGCGGCGGCCCTGCGCCAAAGCGGAACTTGAGGCAGTCAGCTGTTTCACTTGCGAAATGTTTCCCGCTTCGGCCTGCGCGACGGCAAAATCCGCCTGCGTGTCTGCTGTCGTTTCCTTAAAACCCAGGCGGTTGCTCACCTGCACCGACCGCTGCGTTAACTCCCCAGCCTTTCGCATCTGGCCATGCGCCGCGGCGACGTCGGCTGCGCTGTTGAGCAACAGGTATTCGCTGGGCTTCCCCTCCGCCCACTTCATTTGTCGTTGCATTCCCTCAGCGTCGGCATTCAAGAAAGCCAGATCGTAAAGCGATTCGTGGATGAACAGGTTGTCCGCCTTGGCATCGACTGCCTGTTGCAGAATAGAGCGCGCTTCCTCCACACGATTCATGGCCATGTAAGGAACTGCCGCGTGCTCGTAACCAAAGGGAGCGTTGGGCTCGAGACGCGTGAACTCGTTGGCCAGCGGGATAGCCTTTTCGAATTCGCCGTAGAAAAGGTTGTATGTCAGCGCCAGGTTGGTATAAGGGCTAGAGTCGTTCGGGTAGGTTTTTATGGCCAATTCCAGCGTTTCTTTGTCTCTTTCGATATTTCCGTTCGACGTATAAAAATGATCGGTAATGTAGAACCGCTCGCGTTCGCTCACCCGTTCCCGCAAGTCGAATGCCTTCTTGGCCTCTTCCGCCGACCGGTCTTCTTCGCCAAGGTTGTTGTAAATGGCCGCCAGACGGGCATGAGCCATGGCAAAATTCGGATCGAGATCGACGGCGTGCTGGAACAGAGGAATCGACTCCGCCTCGTTGCCGCCGTTGCGCATCTCGTCAGCAGCGGCGTAGGCCTTCAACGCCTCGAGCGACGACGTGGTCGCCTCCGTCACGGGCGTGTCGAACTTCTGAATCGACGCCAGCGACTCCCCCAGCTTTCCGCGCAAGCTCGACGCCGCTTTACCCACCGCCGGGAGCACTGCCTCCTTGCTAGCGGCCGTCACCTGCTCGCGCGCGAGCGAGTCTCCGGTTGCGCAATTGGTGGCGTCAAGCGCCACCACGTATTGGCTGCCGAGCGTCGCAATCGAACCGCTCAGCATGGCCTTGATGTGCTCGCGCTCGCAGATCTCGCGTGCCACACTGCCTGCAACTCGCTCGTCCGCGCCGCGTCCCATGAATTGGAGCACCTTGCGGATGGTCTGATCGGGCACGATGTTCAAATACGGCGACTGCTCCAGCTGCACGGCCAGCGCTTGTTTCAGCGTCCCGTCGAACACCGGGTCGCCCGTAGTGTTCACAAAATCTGCCAGCAGAATGGAATCCTTTTCGGTAAGCGTCGGCGCAGAACGCGACCGCCAGTAAAGCCCGCCGCCAATAATCGTCGCCAGAAGAAGTCCAACCGCCACCCAAGCCCACGTAGGGACGGACGCATTCGTCCGTCCAGCCGAGCGCAGCGACGCCGGCTCGTGTGGCGCGGCCACTCCTGTCCGCGTAGCCGACACCGGAACAGCTCCAGATGAACTACTCGATCGTGGACTTGATGGTTGAGAAGAATCTCGGGCCTCAGCCTCCGGCGGCTCTTCCGCCGCGATTCGCCGCCCCGACTCCGTGTCGCGCTTCAACCGCTGCAGTTCCGCCCGCATCTCCGACGCATGCTGATACCGCAGGTCCCGGTCCTTCTCCAGCGCCCGGTTGATGATCCGCTCCAGTTCGGCAGGAACCTCCGGATTCAGTCGAATTGCGGAAGTAGGCGCCCGCTCCAGGATCGCGTTAAAAATTACGGCCGAAGTATCTCCCCGGAACGGCAACGTCCCGGTAGCCATCTCATACAGCACCGCTCCAAACGAGAACAGATCGCTGCGGGCATCCAGTTCCTTACCCTTGGCCTGCTCCGGCGACATATACGCCACCGTGCCCAGCGCCGTCCCCGGACTGGTCAGATGCTGTGCGTCCATGGTCGCTAGCGTCGCATCTTTCTCGCCGCGCGCGGGCTGCACCGACACTTTCGCCAGGCCAAAGTCCAGAACCTTGGCGTGTCCGCGCTTGGTGACAAAGATATTCGCCGGCTTGATGTCACGGTGCACGATGCCTTCCGCGTGCGCCGCATCCAGCGCGTCGGCAATCTCGATGCCCAGCGACAACAGTCTGTCGGATTCGAGTGGACGCCCGGCAATGAGGTGCTTGAGCGTCAACCCGTCCAGGAACTCCATGGCAATGAATGCCCGGCCCTCGTGCTCCCCTATGTCGTGGATGGTGCAGATGTTCGGATGGTTCAGAGCGGAGGCGGCCTGCGCTTCCCGCTGGAATCGCGCCAGCGATTGGGGGTCTCTGGATACCTCTTCAGGAAGAAACTTCAAGGCGACAAAGCGCCGCAGGCGCGTGTCTTCCGCCTTGTAAACCACACCCATCCCGCCGCCACCGAGCTTCTCGATGATCCGATAGTGCGAGATGGTTTGGCCGATCATTGGAATTAGAAGTTAGCGCCCCAGAATCAGCGCCCAATCTTACGGGGGCGAAATCGGCAAGTCAATGAAAGGCGGGGATGGAGGGACGGGCGTCTCGCCCGTCCGCCCTACCCCACCTCCACCAGCCCATAACTGAGCGCCCAACGCGACCGCATCTCCCGGAGCGCCCGATCAATCTCATCTTTTGATATTTCGGCATTCGGCCCGGAGACGACAAACGCGGCCTCGCGTTTCGCCGCTTCCAGCAGTTGCCGATCGCGGATGATGTTAGCCACACGGAAGCTCGGAATACCCGCCTGCTTGGTCCCGAAAAATTCTCCGGGCCCGCGCAGTTCGAGATCGAGTTCCGCGATCTGGAATCCGTCGTTCGAGCGCACCATGGCGTCAATCCGCCGTTCGCCTTCTTCGGAAACCTTCCCACCGTGCATGAGCACGCAATAAGACTTGGCCGCGCCGCGCCCGATGCGTCCGCGCAACTGGTGGAGCTGCGCCAATCCAAAACGGTCGGCGTGCTCGATCACCATGACGGTCGCGTTGGGGACGTCGACGCCCACTTCGATCACCGTGGTTGCGACAAGAATCTCAATCTTGCCCTGTTGAAATTCGCGCATCACATGTTCTTTTTCGGCGGCATCAAGACGCCCATGCAGCAAACCAACATGAAGCTCGGGAAAAGTCTTTTCGCGCAACTGCCGGTGCATCTGCTCGGCGGCCTTCACTTCGCGGGCTTCTGTATTCGCTGGATTCTCCTCGATCACCGGGTAAACCACGTAGGCCTGATGTCCGGCGGCGATCTGCTTGCGGACGAAGTCCCAGACTTCGGGCGCGCGCTCGTCGGGGAGCGAGCGGGTGACCACCGGCGTGCGCCCGGGGGGAAGCTCGTCGAGCACTGAGATATCCAGATCGCCGTATAGAGTGAGCGCAAGCGTGCGCGGGATGGGCGTCGCCGTCATCACCAACACATCGGGCTCGGGATCTGATCCAGTGGAGCGCCGGGCGTCCCCGCCCGGCACGGGGCGGAGCCCCGTTACCACACGAGCACTATCCACACGGGCTTCGTCTGACTTCTTCATCAGCTTCAGGCGTTGCATCACGCCGAAGCGGTGCTGCTCGTCTACCACTACCAGGCCTAGGTTTTCAAATTCGACGCGATCTTGAATCAGCGCGTGGGTTCCGATGACCAGTTGCGCGTTGCCTTGCGCGATGTGACGGCGCACGTCGCGTTTGCGATCTTCTTCTAGCGAGCCGGTCAGGAGCACAATGCGGTATCCGGCGCGTTCGAGAATCTGGCGGGCGGAAAAATAATGTTGCTGTGCCAGAATTTCCGTCGGAGCCATCAGCGCGACCTGGTATCCGTTCTCAATAGCGATGATCGCGGCCTGGAAAGCCACAATCGTTTTGCCCGATCCCACGTCACCCTGCAGCAGACGCCGCATGGGGCAAGGCGTCTGCATGTCGGTGGCGATTTCCTTCAGCACCCGTTTCTGCGCCGCCGTCGGATGAAACGGCAGTATCTTCTTTATAGCCTCGCGAACGCCATCGTTGAGCTGAAAGGCGATTCCGGTTTGTGCCCTCTGCTCACGGCGCTTGAGTTCGAGGCCCAGTTCGATGAAAAACAGCTCATCGAAAATCATTCTTATATGTGCCGCCGTACGCGACGATTGCAGGTCGGCAAAACTCTCTCCGGCATCGGGCCAGTGCACTTTAAACAGCGCTTCCCGCGGAGATACCAGGCTCAAATGCGCGCGCACCGCCGCCGGGATTGGATCGGGAAGATCGGGGCTCAAATTTTCGAGCGCCCCGCGGATAATCCGCCGAAACCAGCGCGGCGTAAGTTTGCCCTGCCCGGTCGATTCGTAGATCGGAACAATCCGTCCAATCTCAAGCGAGGCAGCCGCTTTCTTTTCGGCCTCGTCGGCGCCGCCCTCTTCGTAAATGTCGCCAAGAATCTCGAATTGCGGCTGCACGATTTGCAGTTCGCCGTCGCGGCCCTCTTCGACCTTGCCGTAGAGCGCCAGCATTTGTCCGGGCTGGAAGCGGTCCTGAAGATACGCGGCGTTAAACCAGATACACTTCAGCCGGGTGCGACCCTGGCCGACCGTGAGTTGAAAGATGGGCGCGCGGCGCGTACGAAACAGTCCCGAGTTGCGGACTTCGGCGATCACCGTCGCCATCTCTCCCGCGCGCAGTTCGGCGACCGACCGCGGGTTCAGACGGTCTTCGTAGCGGAAAGGCAGGTAGTGCAGCAGGTCGTCGACGGTTCGAATATCCTTGGCGGCAAGGATCTCGGCGAGGCGCGGGCCAATGCCTTTCACAAACTGCACTGGAGTGGACGGGTCCAGCATCGTTACGAATGTTAGCAGGAGTGCCGGGATAGGAAACGGTAAGAACGACGATGAAGAATTTTCTCGACGCGCTTGCGGCCGTGCTTGCAGGCAACGCGATCTACTATTTGCTTATGCCCCATCTGCCCGCGGTTGCGAGGCACAGGCTTTTCAAGGAAGACTGGGGTCTGCTGGTGGATTTCGCCATCTGTACGGTGATCTTTGCGGCGATGAAGTCCGCGCGTCGGGACAAAGGCTGACTGTCGTAAACTCATCGTCATGTTCAGGTGCGCCCCATGCTGAGGCCGCGAGATTCGATTGCCGGGCTGAATCCGTACCATTCGCCCATCGTGAGCCGGTCCGGGCTGAGTCTCGATCTCAACGAGAGCATGGCCGGATGCTCGCCACGCGTGCTGGCGCGGCTGCGCTCGCTCTCGGCGGCCGACGTGTCGCTGTATCCGCAGCGCGAGGTTGGCGAGCGGCTGGTCGCGAATTTCCTGGGCCTCGCGCCCGAGCAGGTTTTGCTCACCAATGGAGTCGATGAGGCGCTGTCGGTGCTCTTTGCGAGCTACCTTGGTCCAAATGAAGAAGGCGCGGGCGGCGAACTACTGTTCGCCGACCCGACGTTCGTGATGTATCCAATGTTGGGCGAAGCGCTGGGAGCGCATGTAGTGCATCTGCGGTCGGGCGAAGACCTGGCGCTTCCCGTCGCCGATTTTCTGGCGCACATTTCGCCACGCACGCGAGTGATCGCGATTGCGAATCCCAACAATCCTACCGGCCTGGCGGCTCCGCGCGCGGACTTGTTGAAGATTGTGGAAGCGGCGTCCGATGCGGCAGTGCTGATCGACGAAGCCTATTTTGAATTCTGTGGCGAGACACTTATCACAGATCTGGCGAGCCATCCGAACCTGTTCGTCGCGCGCACGTTGTCGAAAGTCTATGGACTCGCCGGCCTGCGCCTGGGCGTATTGACCGGCGCGGCGGAGCAGATCGGCTATCTGCGGCGGTTCTGCCTGCCCTTCAATGTGAATGCGGTGGCGCTCGCTTGCCTCGAAGAAGCGCTGGCGGACCAGGCGTTTGTGCGCGAGCACGTGGCGCAGGTGAAGCAGGGCCGCGAGCGGCTGGCGCAATTGTTCGACGAGCTGGGCCTGCGCTTCTGGCCGAGTCATACGAACTTCGTGCTGGTACGAGTGGGTGCGTCCGCGCAAACCTTCGTGGAAGCGATGCAGCGGCGCGGCATTCTGGTGCGCGATTCGTCGGCCAGCCCAGGCTGCGAAGGATGTGTGCGAATCACCGTCGGGGCACCCAGTCAGATGGACGGAGTGTTGCAGGCGATTCGTGAGGCGATCGCGGAAATCCGTCGCTGATCGTAGAGAGTCGGGCGTCCCGCCCGCTGCGATGCTTCTGCAGGCGCACCCGGGACGACCGAGACGCCCGTCGCTCCACCGGCGCTAGCGTGCAACCAAAGCCCGCAATCATGCAAAATATCCGCATGACCACGATCCTGCTCCTGACCCTCTCCAACATCTTCATGACCTTCGCGTGGTATGGCCATCTGAAATATCGTCACGCGCCTCTGTTCAAGGTCATCGTCATCAGTTGGGTTATCGCTTTCGCCGAATACTGTTTCCAGGTGCCCGCCAACCGCGTCGGCTCCTACGAGTTCACGACAGCGCAGTTGAAAACCATTCAGGAGGTGATCACCTTAACCGTGTTTTCGGTCTTCTCGGTCCTATACCTTCGTGAACCGCTGAAGTGGAACTACCTCGTGGGCTTTGCCATGATGATTGGGGCCGTTGCCGTCATTTTCAAGAAATGGTGAGGCAAGCAACTCCCCAATACACTGTCGTACAATAGTGTGCATGCGAAGAGGATCCAAGCGCTCCGCCAGTAACTCTGGAAAGATTAGCCGGAGTCTGCCAAAACCGTCGAAGCTGACGCGTGATCAGGTCGCCCGCATTCGTGAGCGCCGGGAGGGAATCCGGCAGAGGTCGGGCATTCTTTCCGATAGTGCCATTCTGATTCGCGAGGACCGAGACCACTAGCCTTGATCTGCGTAGTGGATGCCAGCGTCGTGTTGAAATGGTTCTTACCCGAACCTGACAGCGCTGCTGCCGATATTCTTCTCGAGAAATTCCTGAATGATGAAGTTGAACTCCTGGCTCCCGATTTCTTGCTGGTGGAGGCGGCAAGTGCGCTCTGGAAGCGCGTCATGATTCGTAAGGAACTGTCCGCCGACGAGGCGACGCTTATCTACCGAGACTTGCTCACACTCCCCCTTACTCTGAGTCCTTCCGGGACGGTAGCGGACGCGGCTCTTCAAGTCGCGCTGAAACACAATCATTCGGTCTATGATGCCCTCTACTGCGCGCTCGCCATCCAGCAGCAGTGTGATTTTGTGACCGCCGACCGGGCGCTTGCCAATAAATTGCACAGCGTCTTCCCATTCATTGTTGATCTTTCGGCAGTCAAACCATGACGCTCATCTTCCGCGAGCCATATCCGCTGACCGCGAGAGGCGCGGTCGCCACCCTAGTCTCCGTCAGCAGTCTCTTGCGGGCTGGTCTTCGTGATGGCAATGGCCGCCGCCGCGATCTGCACGACGTCCAGCAACTCCGGCGGATTAGGAGTGGCCGCCGCCAATCCGTCGCGCAGCATCGAATTGCAGAATGGGCAGGCTGCAGCGACCACGCTTGCGCCTGTGGCCACCAGTTCCTGGGCGCGCTCCAGGTTGACGCGCTTGCCTGTCTCTTCTCCCAGAAACATCAAGCCGCCGCCGCCGCCACAGCAGAAGCCGCGTTCGCGCGATCGCGGCGGATCCACCACTTGCCCGTAGCGCGCAATCACCTCGCGCGGCTCGTCATACACACCGCGATATCTCCCCAGGTAGCAGGCATCGTGAAAGACCATGCTCTTCTGCTCTTCCGAGGCGGGCGGCAGTTTGTCCCGGTAGCGGGCCAGTAACTCGCTGTGGTGCTCGATGTCAACGGTGCCACCGTGCTCCTTCCAGTCCACGCCCATGGTGCGCACGCAGTGCGGGCAGATCGAAACCATTTTCTTCACGCCGGCCGCGCGGATCTGTTCCAGGTTTCCCTGCGCCAATTCGCCGAACAGATAGTCATTGCCCAGGCGGCGCGCCGGATCGCCGTTACATTTCTCCTGGCGCAGAACGCCGAAGCTGATACCCAGGTAGCGCAGCACCTCGACCAGCGCCAGCAGAATCTTCCGGCCATTCGGATCATAGGATCCCAGGCAGCCCATCCACAGGCAGTATTCCTGGGTACCGTCGAAGTACGGCAGGCCGTTCTTCTCGATAAATTTTCCGCGTTCGGAGGGCGGGAACCCCAGCGCATTGCCGTTGCGTTCGAGCGTGTTGAACAGGTCGCCACCATGACTGTTGTCCCACTTGCCGGTATTCACGGCGCCGCGCCGCAGGCCCACGATTAACGGCAAGTGCTGGATGCCCACCGGGCACTGGAACTCGCAGGCCCCACACGTGGTGCACTGAAAAGCCGCTTCCATCGAAAGGAACTTGCCCAGCAGAGGCTCGCTGCTCTGCGGCCCGAACTCTTGCAGGTAATGGCGCGTGCCCAAAATAATTTCTTTAGGATTCAGAATTTTTCCCGTGTTGTTGGCCGGGCAGTGTTCGGTGCAGCGGCCACACTCGACGCAGGTGTAGGCCTGCAGACTGGCAATCCGGGTCAGATCCTTACCGGTGTCGAGGCCGAAATCTTCGTCGCCTACCAGCGGCGGGATTTTGCTGAAGCCATCGCGCTCCAGAAACACCGTCAACGGGCTCAGCACCAGGTGCATGTGCTTGGTGCCGGGAATCAGAGGCAGAAAAACCAGAAGCACCACCGTGTGCGCCCACCACAACGGCCAAGCGGCGGCGCTGCCTTCCGGCACCCAGAACTTGGCCAGGTAGGTGATCATCAACGCGAAAATCAGGAACGCGATCAGACCAGACTCCGGAGAAAGCGGCTCCAGCCATTTCGGCCGGATGACGAACCGGCGGAAGGCCAGTGCCGCGATCGAGACGGCGACAGCTACGGCGAATACGCCCGCAAACAGAAAATAAAAACGCGAGAAGCCGCCATCAGAAAGGAAGCCCACACCGAGGGCTGCAGCGAAGTGGTTGAGCGTGACCAGGGCGAAAACGCAGAAACCCCAGAACACGAAGGCATGCGCCAGCCCGGGCAGCGGCCTCTGGGCAATGACCAGTCCCTGCGCGGCGACCTCCCAGAGCACTTTGCGGATACGCGGACCGATGGGCCGCAGTTGAAAGTCGGCGTCCGGTTTCGATGCCAGGATGATCCGCAGCGCCGCGCCGAACTTCCGCCAAAACAGAAACACTGAAACGCAGATCGCAATCAGCAGGACGACTCGTCCCGGCCAGTTCATATAGGGATGTCTCCGGATAACCCGACAGTCTAACGCCGCACTTCCCGATGCACCAGCGAAACCGGCGCGCGGGAACGGGTCCGCTGCAACAACCAAGCATCGCGAATAAGGAGCTGTTCATCCGGCCCGCTGACCCGTGCGCCCATCACTGTCTGGTCCTTTACCCCAGGTGTATACTCTGGAGGTATTTTTACTGAAAGTCGGCATTGGCCGGGCGCGGGGCGCTGTTCATTCGTTCTTACAGCTCCGTGAATAGAACGCTGGCACGGGGTTCTTAATATCATTCGCCCCGGACGCCCAGCGGGGGCGGGAATCGCTCAAGCGGTGCCTTCCCCGAGAGAGGTCATACTCGTGGACGTCGTACTCATACGCCTTCTGTTTGTCCTTATCGTCGGTGTCATCTGCTTTGTAATTCATCCGTTTAACCTGCCCCAAAATCTCGCCGCCGCCGTCGGTCTGCTGATCGGCGCCGCCATCGTCTTGTTTGAGTGGCGGTTGCGCGCGATGAGCCTGAAGCGGTTGATTGGAGCTGCCATCGGCAGCGTGCTCGGCATCGTGGGCGCTTATCTTTTCGCGCTCGTTATTCGCAACAGCATCCCGGTGAGCCCTACCCAGAGTTTCCTGCAGATCATGGTCATGATGATCATGGCCTACGTGGGATTGGTGGTCGGCGCCAATAAAGGTGACCTGCTCAATCTGGCGGCACTCGGCGGCATCTTCGGCGGCGAAAAATCGGGCAAGAAGAGTTACAAGATCCTCGACACCAGCGTCATTATTGACGGCCGCATCTCCGACATCGCCGAGACTGGTTTCCTCGACGGCCTGATCGTGATCCCGCAGTTCGTCCTGCGCGAATTGCAACTGGTGGCCGATTCCGCCGATTCGCTAAAACGCAATCGCGGCCGCCGCGGCCTCGATATCCTGCAGCGTCTGCAGAAAACTGCTTCGGTCCAGATCCAGATCGTGGAAGACGACTTCCCCAGCGTTCGCGAAGTCGATATGAAACTTATCGAACTGGCCAAGCTGTATGAAGGCAAGATCATCACCAACGATTTCAATCTCAACAAGGTCGCCCAGTTGCAGGGCGTGGCCGTGCTCAATATCAACGAATTGGCCAACTCACTCAAGCCCATCGTTCTGCCGGGCGAAGTGATGCGGGTATTCATCCTGAAGGAAGGGAAAGAATACAACCAGGGCGTCGCCTATCTCGATGACGGCACCATGGTGGTCATCGATAACGCGCGCAAGATGATCGGCAAGACCATCGATATCTCGGTGACCTCAGTCCTGCAAACCACCGCCGGCAAGATGATCTTTGGCAAGTGGGATGAGCGCGGGGCGGGCCGCCACGACTCCAAAGCGCCGCCTCCTGCGGCCGTGCCTCCGGCGGCAGCAACCAATGGACCACCCTCCGACCCGGGGAAAAAGCCGACGCCGGCCGTGGTCGACCGTCCCGTTGACTAGGTCCGTATCGTGCGCCTGTACTATACTGATCGCCCCTTATGAAGGTGTTTGTCATTGTCCCGGCGGCCGGACTGGGCACGCGCATGGCCCCGGCCTCGGCCGCTCGCTCGGCGGAAAAGTCCAGGAAAAAGGCGCCCAGCAAACAGTTCAAAGAACTCGGCGGCGTTCCCATTCTTGTCCACACGTTGCGCAAGTTCGCCGCCGCCCCGGCCGTCTACGAAATCATCGTTGCTCTGCGCAAGGACGAAATCGCCGGCTTCCGCACTCAAGTAGAAAAGCAGTACCCGGAAATCCTGACCAAGCGCCTGCAAATGGTCGAAGGCGGCGAACATCGTCAGGATTCGGTGGCCAGCGCTCTGGCCCGTGTAGCGGCTGATCCCGATGACATAGTCCTGGTGCACGATGCGGTTCGGCCGTTGGTTGCGCCGGAAATCATTGCCCATGTGATCGAGGCTGCGCATAAACATGGCGCCGCTATCGCGGGCTGGCCGGCCGTGGACACGGTGAAACAGGTCGAACGAACCGCGGAGGGCGCACTCATCAAAGCCACCATCCCGCGCGCCAGCATCGTGATGGCGCAAACCCCGCAGGGATTTCGCTACCACATCCTGAAAAAAGCCTTTGATGATGCCGTTGCCGACGGATTCCTCGGTACCGACGAGGCTTCACTGATCGAGCGCGCCGGCCTGCCGGTCATGGTCGTAATGGGCTCGCCCAGCAATATTAAAATCACCACGCCAGCCGATATGGAACTAGCAGAGTTCTATCTGAAACACGGAGACGGGAACAAAATTTGAAACCTGAAATGCGCATCGGCTACGGCTGGGACTCGCACGAATTCGAGCGCGGCATTCCGCTGAAAATCGGCGGCGTGACGCTGCCGCACGACCGAGGCCTCGGCGGCCATTCCGACGGCGACGTCCTGCTCCACGCCATCACCGACGCGCTGCTTGGCGCCATCGCCGGCCCCGACATTGGATCGCTCTTTCCACCTTCCGACCCGCAGTGGAAGAACGCCGACTCGGCCGTGTTTCTGCGTGAAGCGTTGCAGCGCGTCAAGACCGCCGGCTATGAACTGGTGAACCTGGATTCCACGCTGATCCTGTCTACTCCCAAAATCGGCCCACACGCGGAAGCGATTCGCAAACATGTCGCTGAATTGTGCGGAATTCCGGCGGACTGCGTCGGGATCAAGGCCAAAACGCCGGAAGGAATGGGCACCGAAAACGCCGCAATTGCGAATGTGGCGGTGTTGCTGAAACGCTCAGGGTCGCGCGCAGATAGCCGCGAAGCTTTGGACGACGTCATGACGGTGATCGAACCTCGGCGCGTCTGAAGCGCGCGCGATATTTTTTCAGAATTGTCATCCCGAGCGAAGCGAGGGATCTGCATTTTGCTGCGAACTGCAGATCCCTCGCTTCGCTCGGGACGACAAATTTAAAGAGGATTCCGCTCCAATATAGGGTGCTGCTCCGACCCATCGGCGAGCTCCGCGTGCTTCACCCTCGCCGCCTCAATAAACGCCCTGAAAATCGCCCGCGCCGACTCCGCCACTTCCGGCCCGTCATTGACGCTCCGCTCCGGATGCCACTGCACCGCCAGCACAAAATGTCCGGGCGCAGTTCCTTCCAGAGCCTCAATGACCCCGTCTTCCGCGGAGCGCGCGACCACCCGCAACCCATCGCCCGCCGCGTCCGCGGACTGGTGATGCGAAGAATTCACGGCAACGGTTTTGCCCGTGCCCACAATTTCCGCCAGCCGCGATTCCGGTTCAATCTTCACCGTGTGCGCTTTCGCAACCGTCCGTCCCGCGCTGTGGTTGATCGCCGATTCGATGTGCTGCACCAGCGATCCTGAACGGTACACATTCAACGACTGCAGTCCGTAGCAAATGCCGAGGACTGGCTTCTGGGTTTTGTAGGCATCCCGCAGCAGCAACTCATCCACCGCGTCTCGTTTGGCGTCAGCCGGTGCCGTCTTCTCGTGGCGATCCGCGCCGTACTTCTGCGGATCGAGATCGGCCTGGCTGCCCGGCAGCAGAACCGCGTCGCAGCGCTCGATCTGCTTCATTACCTGAGCCGGTGCCTGATCCAGGTCAATGCGCACCGGCTCGCCGCCGGCCCCGCGAACGGCTTCTTCATACGCCGGCAGAGCGCGCTCGGCGTAGTCGCAATCGCCGGAATGCGGCACGGGAATCGCAATACGCGGCGCGGTTATTTTAAGATCGGTCATATTCAACTCATCCACATTTTCTGGTGGAGCGCCGGGCGTCCTCGCCCGGCCACCTCCGAAATGGACAGGCGAGACGCCCGTCACTCCACCGTCAACTCACGCGCTCAATCGCGGCCAGCGTCTTTCGCTGCCGGTAGTGCCGAATTTCCATCCCGAGTGACAGCACCAGCACGATCGTTCCCACCGCGATCGCGAACGGAAACGCGATGTGCCGGTACGCGAATGTCAGGTTGGGCGCGACGTGCTTTACCTGCGCGTACGCCACCGTTCCGATGATGCTCAGCAGAAGCGCGACCGCGAACGACAGCAGGGTCAATAGAAATGTCACCAAGGTCACGCGGGCCGGAATCCCCATCCAACCTGGCGCGCTTGCACTCGCTTTCGCCATGCTCTTAGGCTACACCATCGTTTTGGACGATGGCGATTCGCGCGGAGATCTCGCCGGCGCAGCCGATATCTTCCC
>DATFZT010000188.1:0-2715 GCA_035314185.1 Terriglobales bacterium | reverse complement strand
GTGACGGCGACATCACAGGGAGTAATCTGCCACAACGCCGTATCTTGGGAGCGATCCTTCGCAGCAACGTTACCCAGCCCATTCTCCGAGTGGCGCTCGATTCTCACGGCTCAATCCGAACCGGCCCGGCCACGGAAATCTGTCTCACGGCGGCCGAATCATGCCGGGCCGCTTCCGATTGAGTTCTAACGTGACTCGCCCGAAGCACGCGATGATGGGCCGACGGTGCACGAAACTGAGCTACTGTGCCGGGTACAAAAGCCCGTCCGCGAAGGCGCCGCGCCAGCATAGATACTCGTGGCCGCCGTTGCACTCCTGGTAACTGACGGTGTAACCCTTGGCGGTCAGGACGTCACTGCCGACGGCGAGAAGTTCCTGATCAACACCCTGGGCGCGGAAGCCGCAGCCTCACCCATCACGGTGGCGCTGAACTGGCAAGCGGGGCTGAAGAAATATTTTCCTGGCGCTGCTTAAAACGCCGACGATTGCGTGCATCCCTTGCAACGGTTTCATTTGACCCCAGATTGCTCCTGTATCGTCGGAAAACAGGAAGTTGAAGGTCGCCGTCGCGCCAAGCGGTCCAACTTCCTGTTTGCCCGTAAACTGGCGTGACGCCGGCTGCAAGCCAGGCGGAGTCCTATTGTTCCGATGGTGCTCAATAGAATGTATGATAAAACGTTGCCCGCCTCGGAGGCGAAAAGGAAGGCCTATGCGGCTGACTGCGGTCTGTAAAAGGATCATCGCGACCGATACCGGCATCCTCATTCTGTCTGCTCTTTCCGTGGTCGCGTTGCACACCGCAACCAACGGCCAGTACGGATTCCATCGCGACGAGCTCGCGACGCTCGACGACGCTCGTTTCCTTGCCTGGGGGTATGTGGTCTATCCGCCGGTCACTCCCTTCATTGCGCGAGTGGCGCTTACGCTGTTTGGCCCGTCGATGATTGGCTTGCGCTTCTTTGGCGCTCTGGCAGCGGGGATCGCCATGGTGCTGACCGGTTTGATGGCTCGCGAGATTGGCGGCAAGCGCCCAGCCCAGCTCGTGGCTGCGTGGGCGGCGGCGATCGCCGGACCCGCGGTGTTTTTGGGGAGCGTGTTCCAGTATGTCTCCTTCGACTACCTGTGGTGGGTGTTGGCCGCCTGGATTACCTTCCGTTTGGTGCAATCCGAAGATCAGCGCTGGTGGCTCGCGTTGGGGGTCGTCGTCGGCCTCGGCATGATGACCAAGTACACGATGGCGTTCTTCCTGGCAGGCATTGGCGGCGGCATCGTGCTGACGAAGCCCCGCTGGCTGCTCAACAGATGGCTGTGGTACGGCGCCACCATTGCCTTCCTCACCTTTCTTCCCAATCTCGTCTGGCAGATCCGGCACCATTTCATCACGCTGGACTTTTTGAAGTTCATTCATGCGCGCGATGTCGAGCAGGGAAGCACGAATGGCTTCCTGCCCGGGCAGGTCTGGTCGGTGACGAATTTTGTCACCGTGCCGCTCTGGATCGCCGGGTTGTATTTCCTGCTCATCAAACCGGAGGGAAAGCGTTACCGCATGATTGGCTGGATGTACGTGATCCCTCTAGCGCTCTTTCTCATCGCCAAAGGCAAGCCCTACTACCTCTCGCCGGCGTACCCGATGCTGCTCGCCGCGGGCGCCGTTTGGGGCGAGCGATGGTCGGAAGCCCTGTCCCCGGTCGCCACCGGCGCAGTCCGCGGGGTGGTTCGGACGAGCCTGGTGGTCGGCGGGATTGTGGTCGTTCTCCTGGTTCTGCCTCTGGCGCCGCCGGGCTCACGCTGGTGGAGAATCGCCGACGCGGCAAACGGCAATTTCAACGAGGAGTTCGGCTGGCCCGAGATGGCCAGCGCTGTGGTCCGCGTTCGCGATTCGCTCCCGCGCGACAGCGAGCCGGTTGGCATTCTGGCCGGCGATGCGGGTGAGGCCGCCGCGATCAACCTTTACGGCCGCGGTCGAGGCCTGCCGGAAGTAATCAGCGGCTCGAACTCCCATTGGCTGCGGGGTTACGGCAATCCCCCGCCCGAGACGGTTGTCGCGGCAGGTTTTCTGCGCGCCGACCTCGAGACCGTCTTTTCGTCCTGCGAGCTGGCTGGCCATTTTACGATTCCCTACGGCATCGAGAATATCGCTATCGGGGATCACACGGACATTTTCGTGTGTCGGCGCCCACGTGAGCCGTGGGATGTATTCTGGAGGCGATTTCACTCGTTTGGGTAGAGCTTGACGGAGGTCTCCTGCTCGAAGCCTGCCTGCGCCAGAGAGTTGCACGAATCCCGGCTGGTCGCTCGACGTTCCGGACGCCGGCTGGAATTGGCCTTGTGCAACGTAGGTAGCACTTGGCCGTCCAAACCTACTCGCGGATGTACTTCATTGCACTGGGCGTACAGTCGGCCACTCTTCCACAGTGGGATTCCGGGCTTCGGGAGGACCGCTTCAGACCGCTATAGAAGAGTGGCGCGTGATCCGACCAGAGCGCCACTTCGACGGATGCCGACGTCAAAGTGGAAATCTCTGGCTCATCCGACGATCCCGGTGCGATTTCCTTCCTGGTCGAGGCTCCTATGCTGGCCACCACTCACCCGGGCGGTACAACGTAGGATTTAATGTGCAACAGTCCCAAATTTCCGCCCATAAAGCGCGAACGCCAAATTATCTTTCAACTGTCGCGTAGCTGGGCCGACACGGTTGAAACGGGACGAAAACAT
>DATFZT010000187.1:0-37906 GCA_035314185.1 Terriglobales bacterium | reverse complement strand
GTGGCCATAGGTACGTCGCGGATCGGCAGTCCGGGCTTTTACGACGGCTTTAAGGGAATCCTGATCTATCTGCTCGTTTACACGTTCATGAATCTGGGAGCGTTTGCCGTGATCACGTCGCTGCGGCAGCGCAATGTGATTGGCGACGAGCTTGACGATATGGCCGGGCTCTACCAGCGCGCTCCGGTCGAAGCCGTGCTCATGCTGCTGTTTCTGCTTTCGCTGGCCGGCATTCCACCCGCCGCCGGGTTCCTGGGCAAGTATTACATCTTCCTGAGCCTGATCGAAAGCGGACATTACGGACTAGCCTCGCTCGGCGTGCTCTATTCGCTCTTCGGACTTTATTACTATCTGAAGATTGCGAACTCCATGCTGATGCGCGCTCCGATGGAAACCGGGCGGCTGCCCGTCAGCCTCGGGATGCGTTGCGCGGTGGGCGTGACGGCGCTGGCGACGATCGTGATCGGAGTTTATCCGGAACCGTTCATTCGCGGCGTCAACTGGTCGCTCGGGATTGCGCAACCGCATGTGACGGCGATGGTGAAGTAGAACCGGTCCTAGGCCTCAGTCAAAGCGCCGCGCTAAGAGCTAACCACCGACCTCTAGGGTAGAATTTCCTCGCATGCCCCGGCCTCCCAAATCCCCGGAGAACAAAGATCCGCTGGTATCGCTCGCTCGCTATTCCGAGATGGGGTTCATTATTCCGGCGGCAATTCTGCTCGGTTTCTTTCTTGGCAAACTCGCGGATTACTGGCTGCATACCAAGTGGCTCTACCTGGTCGGCCTGCTGTTTGGCGCGGTGGTGGGATTTTGGCAGATGATCCGCATGGCTTTCGGTGCTTTCAAAAAAGATGAATGACAGTGCTAATGATGAGCAGCATCTCGACCGGCCCGCGGACTCTTCGCCGGCGGAGACTCGCCCTGAACCCATTAACTATGAGCGCATCCTTCCTCGCGTGCTGCGCAATATGCTGGGGGTGAGCGTTCTGTTGCTGGGGCCGGCATTCTGGTTTTACGGTTGGGCGGGAGCGCTTGGGTTTGCGTCGGGCGCGGCGGTTTCCTACGTTAATTTCCGCTCGCTGACGCGCGGCGTCGAGGGGCTTGCGGATCGCATCGTGAACCGTAACAGCCGGGAGAAAGGCCGCTGGATCGTCCTGCGTTTCGTGGTGCGCTACGGGTTGGTGGGAGCCGCTGCCTATGCTATATTCAAAGGTTCTTCCATGGCTTTTCGCGGCTTTTTGTGGGGCTTATGCGTGCCGGTCGCGGCCCTGATGGCGGAGGCGGTTTGGGAGGGATACGCGGCTTTACGGCGCGCTCCGTAGGCTTGTGAGCGGCGCAAAAAAGCTGCAGATCCCTCGCTTCGCTTGGGATGACAAATTCTAAATAGACATTTCTGAAAAATGGAACAACTGGCTTTTACCGCACTCTTGAATCGTCTGTTCGGCGCTCCGGTGCTGGCGTTGCTGCAGGCGCTGCACATTCACGTTAAGCATCCGGCGACTCCGATCTCGAATTCAGTCGCCATGGAAATTCTGGTAGTGCTGCTGCTGACCATATTTTTTATAGCCGTCCGCATGCGGCTCTCGGTGGAGCGTCCGGGCGCGCTGCAGCAAACCATGGAAGGCATCGACGCATTCGTCAATGACCTGGCCAGCGAGACGATCTCAAGTCATCCGGAAAAGTTCGTCCCGTATCTCACCGTGCTGGGGCTGTTCATCTTGATTTGCAATCTGATTGGACTGGTGCCGGGCCTGGAATCGCCTACGGCGGTGCCGATTGTGCCGCTCGGCTGCGCGCTGTTGACGTGGTTTTATTATCACTATCATGGTGTGCGCGCGAATGGGCCGGTGGGATACCTGAAGCATTTCATCGGGCCGCAAGAGGGCATGCCGCTCGCAGTCCGGTTGTTCTTGCCCATCCTGTTGTTCCCGATTGAGTTGTTCAGTCATGCGGCCCGCGTCCTTTCGCTGACAGTCCGTCTTTTCGCGAATATGTTCGCGGGTGAGATGGTCACCTTGGTATTTTTCTCGCTGGTGCCGGTGGGTATTCCGATTTTGTTCGAGGGCCTGCATATCGGCGTGTCGTTTATTCAGACGTACATTTTTGTGCTGCTCTCCTGCGTTTATCTGGGAGAGGCGACGGCGCATGAGCACTAGAGAAGGTCTCAGGTCTTAGGTGTCAGGTCTCAGGAAGGGCATTTGGTTTTCCTGAGACCTAAGACCTGAGACCTAACACCTCGCCTTTCAGCGTGAGGGCGCCGGCTTACTTGCACGGCGTCAACCACCCACTGGGGGCAATTCATTAATACTAAGGAGAAGCAAAATGCGAAAGATCTTGATGGTGTTGTTCGTGATGATGATGTTTTCGTTCCTGGCGGTCCCGGCGTTCGCGCAGACGGGGGCAGCCGCGGCTGGTTCCACCAATTGGGTGGCAATCACTTCTGGTTTCGCGATCGCCATTGCCGCCGGGTTGGCGGCGCAGGGCCAGGGGAAGGCCGCGTCGGCTGCGTGCGAAGCGCTCGGCCGCAATCCGGCCGCCCGCGCGGGTATTCAGGTCGCGCTGATTCTGGGCCTCGCTTTTATCGAGTCCCTGGTGCTGTTTACGCTGGTTATTATTTTCGTCAAGGTTGCGTAAGCGAGTTCGCAATTTGTCGAGCTCGATTTGTGAAAGGGCCTCTGCGTGAGCAGGGGCCTTTTTAATTGCAGCAGAATCGGCGCGGGGTGAATGACGGGTGCTGCCAGACGCGGCAAGCCGCGTCTCTACGACAATTTTCGTGAGGGTGGTGCCGGGGCGCCGCTAAACGCACCCCGCAGTTCCTATGACCTGAGAGCTGATAGCTGACAGCTGACAGCTTGGTTTTACGTTGCTTTCCGTTCGCCGTCCCAGTTGTTGGCGCGGTTGTCGGGAACTTTTTGCAGGGCCTCGACCAGGATGCGGCGGAGGCGGTAGCGGCTGTCGAGGTCCATGCTGACGAACTCGAAGCCGATTTCATTGACGCGGGCGCGGCGCAGCAGAACCTCGCCGCGGATTTTCTTGACACCGAGAGAGATCTCGACGTGTGCTTCGGAGCCGACGCGGAGATTGTCGCTGCGCGTGCCCATGCCACCGCCCAGACTCATCTCACGCATCACAATGTTCGACTTTCCCCAGGAACTGGAAAGCGTGGCGGAGAGAGTGCGCGGCAAAATGATCCGTTCGTAGCGGCGCTGGCGGACAAAAGGACAGCCCTCGCCGGCGTCGAGCGGAGCGATGGCCAGTTCGCCAGCCTCCAGGCCGCTGTCGGCGAGCGCCTGGGTGCCGTAGCGCGGATCAATCTTGGATAAAGCCTGAATGGCGGCGATTCTCAGTTCGCGGTGCTGGCTGTAGCCGAAGAGTTTTTTCTCTTCGACGATGGTGCGCAGAACCGGGACGGCCTCGACATCCCGCAGACGGCCGAGTGACTCGATGGCTTTCAGTTGCACGAACGGCGGACGATTTTGAGCTTCTCCGGCGGTGGCGAGCGCGATCAGGCTGGCACTGGCGCTACGGTCCTGGCTCATGCCGATCTCGTCGATGGCCTCGGGCAGGATGAGCGAATCGAGCAGTTCGAGCAGTTCGAGCAGGGTGCGTCCGCGGTCGGGTGCGGCGCCGTAGGCGATCTGACGAACGATCACGTCCTGATAGAAACGGTTGAACTCGCCCATGCGGGTGGGCAGCAACTCCAGCAGGTCGGTCACCGCGAGGCGGCTCAACAGGCCGACGGTGGAGGCAGCCTGGCGGGTCTGGCCGGTGCGCAGAATATCTTTCAGATCGTCGACGGCGGGTTGTCCGAGTTCGCCGACGAGTTCGACAATACGATCGCATTCGACGCGCTTCTGCGAGCGGAAGAAACGTTCGGCAAGGTGTTCGACCGAAGTTCTGGGAAGCTGCTGCAGGACGTTGATTAAATCCTCGGAGACCTGATCGGCGTTAATGGCTTCTTCGATCATCTCCGGCAGGCGATTTTCGATGCCGACGCGGGAGCGGAGATCCTGCACCAGTGCAGGTCGCTGCTGGGCGACAGCTTCGAGCGAGTAGCAGAGTTCAGCGACGGCTTTGTACTTTCTGCGTGAGCAGGCTTCTTGCCCGAAGCGCGCGAAAGCGGCAGACAGCAGACTCTGGATCTCAGTGTCGGTTTCCTTGGCCAGTTTCTCGCCAATCATGGCCAGCGCATTGGGCATCACTTCTTCGGGCGCGGTCGCATAAAGGTCGGCGAGTTGAGCCAGACCGGTCGCCGTCTTGCGGCGGGGGTCGGCCTCTTTGGCGTCGATGCCGCTGCAATAGCTGGTGAGAATCTTAGCGGCCATGTCCTGATCGTCGCGTTCAAGCAGGAGTTCGACGAACTGGCGAATATTGCGGGGAGGCACGCAAGCGGCTTCGCTCGAGAGCAGAACGCTTTTCTTGCCGGCTTCGGGAATCTCAGCCCAGAACATCCGATCGAGAATGTCGGCGTGGGATTCGATCAGAATGCCGGCCTTGTTCATTTTATCTTCCTGGACGCGCAGGATCTGGCGAAGCGTGTCCATCTGCCGGCTCATGTGCTCCATCATGTCGTGGACGGCGTTGACCTTGACGTCACCGCGCTGATAGCGGTCGAGCGCGAATTTGATGGCCATGTTCTCGGCCGCCTTCATCAGCAGCGGGGTGTCGGTGCTGGCGTCGGAGGTATTCTTGGAAGTCTGCGCGGCCAGACTTTCGAGCAAATGGGCGAGATTGACTTTGGCGCCTTCGGGAGCCTTGCCGAGTTCAACCTTGAGATTTTCCGGAGAAGCGTCGGGGTCCTGCATCGCCTGGCCAAAATGCGTGAGCAGGCGAATGGTCTGGATGACTTCCTCTTCCTGTAAGGGAACGACGCCACCGGTCCATGTTCCAGTTCCAGTTCCGCCAGAAGTTCCCGCAGGTGGTCCGCCCGCGGCTGCGGCGATGCCGGCGGGAATGGGGACACTGGGGACGCTGCCGAGGGGCGCGCCGCCGGGCGTGCCGGAGCCGCCGGCGCTCGCTCCCTGTGCGGCGGCGATCAACTGCAGAAGTTTCTGAGGGTCGTTGAGCCACTGCCGGGCTTCGGGTCCGAGTGCTTGCGCGGCGAGCTGGGCGGCCATGGAAATTTCGCCGGTGGCCGGATCGGCGGCCACGAACTTGACCTCATTGATGCGGATGGACGAATTCTTGTTGTCGCCGAGGGTTTCCTTAATCTGCTTGGCGAAGTCCTGCGCTTTGGAGCCGCCCATGGCAAAGGCGCGAACCAGGCGCGTAAAGTCTTCGATCGTGACTTTGTTCGAGAACAGAATGCTGGAGAGCCCGGCCGCAGTCAGCAACTGCGCGAAGCTGCGTTCGGCCTGTCCGGCTTCAAGAGGGATGCCATCGAGAAGAAGTTTGTCTTCGGAAACGCCGAGCAGAAATCCAGTGTCACCGCCCTTGGGAAGCGCCTGCTGGAGTTCGTTCCACGCGGTCTGGAACTGCCCCTCGCTGCGCTTATGGTTCACTCCGTACAGCCGTGTGTACTTCACCAAAATATTGAGGCTGTGGAGAAACGAGCGAGCAGAGGCGCTGCGACCGGCGTCAGTTGGAGCGGCGTTAGCGATAGCAGCCTCCTCTTGGTGAATGGAGCGATGGAAATAAGACTAAGCGGGAAAGTGACCTAATGCACGATTACGGAGGTAATTGGACTGAACGTGAGGGTCGGGAGTACATGCACACGGAAGGACAGGTCCTTCTGGGACGCGGGCGCGCTACACTGGTGGCGCGGCCGACGCTTCAGACCCGGCGAGCCGCGTCTCTACGGGTAAGTCCGATGAAGATTGGCGTGCTTTTCTTTGGCGCATTAAAAGACCTGGTAGGACGAGCGAGCGAGACCGTCGATCTGCCCGAAGGGGCGCGGGTGCGGGATGTGCTCTGTCATTATGCGCGGGCGGCCCCGCGCTTTGAAGCGATGGCATCGTCGCTGGCGATTTCGGTGAATCAGGAATATTCAGGCCTGGACCGCGTGCTGCGCGAGGGCGACGAAGTCGGGCTGTTGCCGCCGGTGAGTGGCGGGTTGATGGAGGGCGGTGGCGAAGTCCGGATTGTCCGCGCGCCGATCGATGCGCAGGCCGTGGTTGCGCGGCTGAAGCAGCCGGCGGATGGGGCGGCGGTGATTTTCGAGGGCGTGGTGCGGGACAATTCGCGTGGGCGGCGCACGCTCTATCTGGATTATGAAGCCTATGAAGCAATGGCCCTGAAACAGCTGGAATCTCTGGCAGTAGAGGCGCGGACACGCTTCGCGGTGCGGGGAGCATCGATCGTCCACCGGCTGGGGCGATTGGAGATTGGGGAGACCAGCGTGCTGATCGTGGTGGCTGCGGCGCACCGGAGCGCGGCGTTCGAGGCCTGCCGCTGGATCATTGACACGTTGAAAAAGACAGTGCCGATCTGGAAGAAAGAGTATTTTCACGACGGAGCGGTATGGGCGGACGGGGAGGCATTTCCCGAAGAAATTCGAGCGCCCGGAGGCACAGCCGGCGAGCGGCCTGCATCATAATGATTGACTTCTGCATGAAGCGAATCCCACAAGTGCTGCGAGCTGCGAGCTACGAGCTGCGGGCGATCAGTGGCAGGTTTAGCTCGTGGCTCGAAGCTCGTGGCTCGAAGCTCACGGCTCGCTTGATAGTGTGTGCGTTCTTCGCCGCTGCTAGCGGGCGCTTGCTCGCGGAGGAACCAGAAACCACCATCAAGGTCGACGTGAAGCTGGTCAACGTGTTCGTGACCGTGACGGATGCGCACGGGTCTCCGGTGGCGAATTTGCAGAAAGAAAATTTTCTGCTGAAGGAAGACGGCAAAGAGCAGAAGATCGCGATCTTCGACAAGGAGTCGGCGCTGCCGCTATCGATTGCGCTCTCGGTAGACACCAGTTTGAGCACAAGAAAGGATCTGGCGCTGGAATTGACGTCGGCGCGGAAGTTTGCGCACGCCATTGTGCGGCCGCAGGACGGTCTTGCGGTGTACAAGTTCAGCGAGGAAGTAAGCCTGATGGTGCCGTTCACCTCCGATTTGAAAAAGATCGATGCCGGAATCGACCAGGTGCGTATTGGTGCGGCGACGGCGCTTTACGACGCGGTTTATCTGGGATCGCACGCTCTGAGCCGGCGCCAGGGAAGAAAGGTGATGGTGGTGATCACCGACGGCGGAGACACGATGAGCCAGGTCAACTACAAAGAAGCGCTGCGCGCGGCCCAGGAGGCCGAGGCGATTATTTACAGCATCATCATCGTACCCATCGAAGCCGACGCGGGACGGGACACCGGAGGCGAGCACGCGCTGATTCAGATCTCCTCCGATACCGGTGGCAAGTATTACTACGCCAAATCGCTCGCACAGCTTGACGACGCCTTCCGCCAGATCAGCGACGAACTGCGGACCCAGTATCTGCTGGCGTATTATCCGTCGCAGCGCTATTCGAATTCGGACTTCCGCCAACTCAAGGTAGACCTGACGAACGCGCCGGCGGGAGGTCCTTATCAGTCGCACTATCGCGCGGGATACTACACGCACAAAGGGACGTTCTGACGCCGGCTACGAGCTGCGAGCTACGGGCACCCGGTTTGCTCGTAGCTCGTAGCTCAGCGGGACGGGATTAGCCCGCAAACAATAACGCATACATCGCGCCGGGGAAGTGGGCGCATCTAGTAAACTGTTCTATTCCATTTGCCGTAGAAATTAGGATCCGTAGACACGGAATCGCTTCCCGGTTCTACTTGAGGTTCTGCTCCCAGGAGAGTGGCACTTTGTTTGATTGCTCTGGCTCGATGGTCCGTCGTTCCCTGTTCACCCGCATTGGCCTGTTATTCGTCGCTTCCCTCGTCGTCTCGCTCACGATTTCCTCGTGGGCGCAGGAAATGACCTCGGAAAATCCGACAACCGGCACCATTCAAGGTACGGTTCGGGATAACGACGGCAACGTCGTGGAAGGGGCACGGGTTTTGTACGGCTCGCACGCCACCGACACCAGCGGCGTGACCCGCACCGGAAAGGACGGTACCTATGTTTCCGAAGCGGTGCCGCCGGGCCCTTATGTGGTGCGGGTGGAAGGCCGGGACATGGCGCCGGTCGAGAGCAGGGTGACCGTGGTCTTAGGGGTGGCAGTCACGGCGGATTTTAAGTTGGAATGGATCAATCCGGGGCCGGTGCGGCTGGAGAGCAAGTTCAGTGGCGACGTTCCCGACAAGCTGCCGATTGGTGGGCGAAACTATCTGAATGCGGGACAGCTTGAGCCGGGTGTGCAGGCGGTGGATGGAGGGATTTATGCTCCGGGCAAAAGTGGGATTCAGTCGCTCTCCATCGGCAGCCAACTGGGACGAACGACGCACTATGACATGGATGAAGTCGAGGTGATGGATGAGACCAAGGGCGCATCCACGCTGAACCTGCCGGCGGAAGCGGTCCGCGAAGTGATCGTGTCGCGGGTGACGCCGGAGTTGTTTCAGTCGCTGAACGCAGGCGGCGCGGTGCGTATTTCGACGCGTTCTGGTGCAGACGAATGGCACGGCAATCTGTTTGGAAATCTCGAAGACCAGGTCTTCGGCCTGGCGGGGTTTCCGTCAGGAAACTCGGATTACAGCCGGCAGCAGTTTGGATTTGGGGCTGGCGGCGCGGTGATCAAGGACAAGGCGTTTCTATTCGTCGGCGGTGAACGCAGCAAGCAGGATGGTCTTTTGCCAATGACGTCCGCGGATTTGATTTTGCCGTCGGCGTCAAATTTGGAGGCGTTCAACCAAACCAGCCTGCGGAGCGCCTATTTTCGCGAGAACATGTTCACGGCGCGGCTGGATTACAACTTCAGCGATGACATGAAGGGATTTGCGCGATTCAGCTACGACAACGCCAACCTGATCGGGCCGCCGGATAGCCAGTCGAGTTTCCGCAATCAGTTGAACGTCCCAGCCTGGGTTTTCGGGCTGGATTGGAACCACGGACGGTTTGTAAACAGCGCGCGCTTCGGCTACCAGAAGATGGTGAACGCCATCAATCCGGCGCTGGGCGATTCGACGATTGTGCCGGGTGCTCCCCTCCTCCACATGCAGATCGGATCGTACGGCCTGGGGCCGAGCGTGGCCGGACCCCGGCAAACGATTCAGCGCGACCTTTTCGGGCGCTATGACAGCAGCACTATCTACCACGTGTATCACACCATCCGCTTCGGAGGAGCGATCCATCGCATCGCACAGGGAGACTTCTATGCGCCGGCAAATTATGCGTCGGTAACCAGTTCGGATGGACTGGACGTAATCAACGCCATTAACGGCAACCCGCTCCTGCTGCCGCTTTACGCGGGTGATCCGCGCGGAGCGGCGGATAATCCGCTGAACTATCCTGTGGGCACGGTCACGATTTTCAACGGCCTCGGAAATTTCAGCGAGAACTCGGCGTTCAACCGCTCGGGTGGCGGACACTTCGACACTCGGCTCGAGGGGTACGTGGGCGACACCTTCAATCTGTTTCCCAGCCTGAACATCAGCTTCGGAGTGAATTATGTGCGCGACAGCGGGCGCACCGACAACGACCTGGCGCCGGTGCCCTGCTCGGCCATCAACACCAGTATCGTGACGGCTCCGCCCTGCACGAGCGGCTTGATTCTTGATCAATTCGGGTTGCTTCCGAACGTTGGCTTGAATGCGTACCAACCGCTCGGCCAGAAGATAAACCAGCCAAACTTCAATTTCGCTCCGCAAGTTGGTGTGGCATGGGATCCGGGACGCAATGGGAGGATGGTGGTGCGGGCGAGCGGCGGTTTATTCTACGACAATTTTCTGCTGCAGAATCTGTATCAGGATCGCATCAACCGCTTGTCGAACGGGCAATACAACCGCAGCCTGACACTGTGTCCGACGGGATCGGTGCTGTTTCCGAATGCGCCGTCCGGCGCCAACAATGGCATTGTGAGTGAGAGCGATGGGCTCGATATCGCCACCCAGATTTGTGGGCAGCCAATGAACGCCATGCTGACGGGAACTCAGGGGAGCGTTGAAGTTGCTAAAGCAATTCAAGATCTGCAGTCGCAGTTTACGTTAGCGCAGTCGGCGGTGACGGGCGGCCCTAACGTGTATTCGCTGGCGAACAGCATAGCGGATTTTGGGGGCATGCTCGCGCCTGGTTTCAAAACGCCCCGAGTGGTGCATCTCTCCGTCGGAATTCAGAAACAGATCGGAGAGCGCGGCATGTTCTCAGTCGACTATCTGCGCGAGACGGGAACGCAGTTTCCGCTGGGGATTGACACCAATCACGTGGGGGACGCGGGCTTCCTGACGGACGGCGCCAATCTAAACCCGCCCAATACCTACGCGGCGGAGTTGTCGGCGATCAATAACACACTCAAGGCAGGCAATTCGACGGCGCAAGCATGCCCGCAGGCGCAGTTCGCGGGTAGCAGTTCGCAGGCCGCAGTGAATTGCTATTTAGCTGCGACGCCGGGAGCGAGCATCACGGATTTCGCGCGCCAGGGTCTGGATTCGTCGAGCGCGTTCTGCGGGCCGTTTCCCTGCTCGGTGCTGGGGAAGAAGAACTTGTTGGGTCAGACCCAGCAGGCGGCCTTCGGCGGAATCAATCCGGCGGTGGGATCGAACATCATGTACTTTCCGAGCGGGCGATCGCAGTATTCGGGAGTGCATCTGGCCTACCACGGCATCAGCGGGCTGAACACGGACCGACGCTTGCAACGGCTGGAGGTGGCAATTTCGTACACGCTTTCCCGTTATCGCAGCAACATAGCCGAGCCGAATGGCAGCGGTGGGGATTATTCGCTGATGAACGTGGCGGAAGATTACAACCGGCCGCACCTGACACATTGGGGCGCCTCGGGGCTCGACCGGACGCATCAGCTCTCGTTCATTTCCACGGCGGACCTGGCCCACGGGCTCCGGCTTTCGATGATCGCGCACCTGGCGTCGCCGCTTCCGCTGAGCGCGTATCTGCCGCAGCAGGACGGGGGCGGAGTGCCGGGGGAAATCTTCCGCACCGACGTAAGCGGCGACGGCACAGTGGGCGACCTTTTGCCGGCAACGTTTATTGGAAGCACGGGAAAATATTCGACCTCAAACGTGACCAAGGCAGTGGCGTTTTACAACGCCAACTACGCCGGGAAGTTGACGCCGGCGGGTGAAGCGCTGGCCAACGCCGGTCTGTTCACCGGGCAGCAACTGGTGACGCTGGGCGCTTACTCGCCTCTGATTCAAACGCTTCCGGGGCATTATGCGGAAGCCACCTGGCTGAAGACGATGGATTTGCGGCTGAGCCGCCCGTTCCAGGTTGGGGAGCGGGTGAAACTGGAGCCGAGCCTCTCCGTGTTTAACGTTTTCAACTGGGCCAACTTCGGAGGCGCGGGGAACCAGTTGAGCGGAGTGATGAACGGGGCGCCGGGTAGTTCGCTGAATAATGTGAGTTCGGCGGGATACTGCGGCAACTCAACCGGTTACTGCACCTCGCGGCTGGACCGGGTTCTGGCCGGCTCGGGCACGTATGCGAACGCCGCTCCGCGGCAAATGGAATTTGGACTGCGGATCACGTTCTAGAGATCAAGCCGCCCGAGCTGGTCGCTCGCGAATCAGGACCGGTTGCTCGCGGAATCCTTTCGCGGCAGCAATGCCAAGCACGACGAAGAGCGCCATGACCACGACCTGCGTGACCGCGAACGGCGGTTCCGATCCTTTCGGAGCCAGCGCGTGCAGGGATGGCACCTTTTCAAAAAGCTGCACCACCAGAACGAAAACATTAAAGTAGAGGGCAACCACGGCGCTGATTACGTAAGTCCGCCGCCAGCCTCCGGCGAGGCGACGGCTGTAGCGTGCGAAGATCGCCAGACCCAACACTGCCAGCGATATGGCGGCGACCACGTAGGACGGCTTAAAACCCTCGAAGGGGAAGAAGAATCCGGTGACGCTGGTGGCTACGGTCGTGGTCAGAAAGATCGCCGTCCATCCGTCGAGTCGTTTTCCGCCGAGCAGGCCGAAGGCGACTACCAATCCCGATAAAATCCCCGCCAGACTGACTACGACGTGGACAAAAGTGAACGTTGTCATACCGAGAATCATGACGGCCTCCGTTCAGATTCCGAAGATATTACGATACATCTGCGGAAATTTCCACAGTTGAGATCGATACCGCCATGAGTGCAAAGCGGGTGGCTGGGCACGAAGAAAAATTTAGCCGCCTTCTTCTGTACGGTCGGGCGAACGCAAGCATCCAAACCCGTATGGTCCCATTTTCCTTTTTCCCACTGCGCCATTATAATCGCCGTTCACCGTAATCCTGTGTAAGCGTTGAAGTACAGAGAGGCCCCGACCAGGAGGGAGTTCATTCCTGGAGAGGCTGGCCCCGGTCAGACCCTGGTTGCCAGTGCGATCCTGTAGTCGGTCGGTTGTGACAATTTTTGCATTCACTGGAGGCGCAGTAAGGCACATGGATAAACTAGTTCGCTTCGCTTTGGCAGCTCTCTTCCTTCTCGGCATCGCTTCCGCCCAGAACATTCCGGAAATCAACGTATTCGGCGGTTACTCATACCTCAACTTTGACCTGCCAGCGAACCCGAGCACAGGCACAACCTCGCAGCGCCTGGCGATGAACGGCTGGGATATCTCCGTTGCGGTCAACCTGTTTCATCACATTGCTGTCGAGGGGGACTTCAGCGGCCACTCGCTTAGCGATTGCACTGGTATTACGGGTATGAATTGCAGCGATTTCTCTTACATGGGGGGCCCGCGCTACACCTTTGGGTCGCGCTCTGGCAAGATCACGGCCTTTGCACACGCCCTGGTTGGCCGAGACAGCGCGGATCTTCCTGGATCCTCCGGAGTTTCGGTGTCAGATTCGTCGGTGGCGGTCGCTGCAGGCGGTGGCGTTGATTATTGGGTCTATCGCCACATGGTCGGAGTTCAGTTGGGACCGATCGATTATATGTACACCCGTCACCTGAACTCCGACGCCGTTCCCAGCCAGGACAACATTCGCGTCTCGGCCGGAGTCGTTTTCAGATTTGGCGGTGAAACTTCGGGTGAATCCCCTAGGGCCAAGCGCGAGTCTTCTTCGAATGCGCGTGCGGCCAGGAATGCTTCTCCTGCTGCTCAACCCACAACTGTGGCCGCAAGTCAGTCTGCTCAGCTGGGTATTCCGGGACACGGGATGCCGATCGCTGCGCTCGGCCTGGCGGTGGGGCCTCAGGAGTTCGACGGAGCGAAGATTCTGGAGATCGTGCCTGGAGGCCTTGCTGAGATGGCATCCTTGAAGGTGGGCGATCTGATCAAATCAGTGGATGGCAAGCCGGTAAAGACGCCGATGGAACTGGCAGCTGAGCTGTCGGACAAGTCCGGGAAAGTTCGCATCGGCATTCAGCGCGGCGACTTTGCCACGGAGACGTTGATCCTGCTGGGCCGCTGATTATTGCGGAAGATCCAGTGCAGCGAAAAGAAATAAACTGGTGCGCCCGGAGAGATTCGAACTCCCGACCTACAGCTCCGGAGGCTGCCGCTCTATCCAGACTGAGCTACGGGCGCACTGCAGATTTATTAAGTGTACATCCCCGCAGCAGACGCCTCAACGCCCGTCGCTCCACCAGCACCACTGATCAGCCTTCGACCGCCGCCATCGAGCCTCTCTTGCGCTTGTTCGCTTGTAGAATCTTCTTGCGTAGCCGCAGCGACTTGGGCGTGACCTCGGCGAACTCATCTTCGGCTATAAATTCAATCGCCTGTTCTAGATTCAGATTGCGGTAAGGCACCAGCCGGATCGCTACGTCGGAAGTCGATGCTCGCATGTTGGTCAGCTTCTTCTCGCGCACAATGTTGACGTCGAGATCCGTATCCTTGGCGTTCTCGCCGATGATCATGCCTTCGTAAACGTCGATGCCGGGCCCGACGAAGAGCGTGCCGCGCTCTTGCAGATTGTAGAGAGCGTGGGAGGTAGTAAGTCCGGGCCGGTCGGCAATCAACGCGCCCGTAGGACGATGTGGAATCTCTCCCTGCCACTCGATGTATCCGGCAAAAAGCGCGTTCATGACGATGGTGCCGCGCGTGTCGGTGAGCAGCGTGCTGCGCAGTCCGATCAGTCCGCGGCTCGGGACGCGAAACTCGACGCGCACGCGGCCATAACCGTGGTTGTGCATGTTGGCGACTTCGCCTTTGCGCGACCCGACGTGCTCCATGACTACACCGACGAATTCTTCGGGAATATCGACGGTGAGGTGTTCGACCGGTTCCATGAGTTTGCCGTCAATGTGCTTGGTGACGATCTCGGGCTTGCCAACCATCAGCTCGTAACCTTCGCGGCGCATCATCTCGATCAGAATGGAAAGCTGCAACTCGCCGCGGCCGAGAACTTTGAAAGAATCGGTGCTGCCGGTTTCTTCCATGCGCAACGAGACGTTGGTGAGCAGCTCTTTTTCCAGGCGCTCGCGCAGGTTGCGAGAAGTGACGTAAGAGCCTTCGCGTCCGCAAAACGGAGACGTGTTGATGGTGAACAGCATCGCAATCGTCGGCTCATCGATGACGATCGGCGGCAGCGGCGCGGGATTCTCCGCGCTGGTAATGGTCTCGCCAATGGTGATGCCTTCAACGCCGGCGACGGCAATGATGTCGCCGAGCGATGTTTCCGTAATGTCGGTGCGCTTCAGGCCGGAGAAGCTGAAGAGCTTGGTGATTTTTGTCTTGTGAAATGAGCCATCGCGCTTGGCGATGGCCACGTCTTCGCCAGTCTTCATGGTCCCGGAAAAAACGCGGGCAATGGCGAGGCGGCCAAGGTAGTCGCTGTAATCGAGATTCGCGACCAGGATTTGCAGCGGCCCGTCTTTGTCCCCTTGCGGAGCGGGAATGTTGTCGATGATCGCCTCAAACAGAAGACGCAGATCTTCGCCCGCCGCTCCCTGATGCACCGCAGCCGTTCCCGCCTTGGCGTTCGTATAGAGAACGGGGAAATCAAGCTGCTCTTCCTTGGCGTCAAGATCGATAAAGAGGTCGTAAACCTCGTTGAGAACTTCCTGCGGACGCGCGTCAGGCCGGTCGATTTTATTGATGACCAGAATCGGCTTCAGGTTCGCCTCAAGCGCTTTGCTGAGCACGTAGCGCGTCTGCGGCAGCGGGCCTTCGCTGGCGTCGACGAGAAGCATGACGCCATCCACCATCTTGAGCGCCCGCTCCACTTCGCCGCCAAAATCGGAGTGGCCGGGCGTGTCCACGATATTGATTTTGACGCCCGCATAAAACACGGCGGTGTTTTTGGCAAGAATAGTGATGCCGCGCTCGCGTTCCAGATCGTTCGAGTCCATAACGCGCTCGGCGACGGTCTCGTTGTCGCGGAAAGTGCCACTCTGTCGAAGCATGGCGTCAACCAGCGTGGTCTTGCCGTGATCCACGTGGGCAATGATAGCGATGTTGCGAATACTCGGATTCAGATCGAAAACTCCTCAGGACTGCGAATTGGGGCTTAATGCCGGTTTCACAAAGTTCTTCTTAAGTTTGGATGGCACGTCCCTCAGGGGCTAAAGCCCGCATTGTTTGCGGGGCTGAGCGGCACGGCTGAAGCCGTGCCCTACCCAAAGCCTATTTGTGAAACCAGCCCTACTACTACTTTACTATGTCGAGGAGGTTCGAGGGCTGAGCGAAGCGATCCGATCTTCCATTTTTGATCTTTCTTTCTTGATCGGGCTCTTTCGATCAAGCGCGCCGGCGGCGATTGCGACGCTTCGGCTGCTCGCATGCCTGAATGGTTCCGGGTGGGAGGAGTTTGGGGTCGGACGACGGAACTGAGTTCTCCTCCGAACTTAGCATTTGATTTTTATTAGCGTTCAGGAAAGCCATATTAGTGGACGCGACTTGCATGGCATAGAACAGGGCGGAGGCTTCTTTCGGCTCGATGCGGCGGTGGAGCATCATCTCGCAAACTTCTGAGATGGCCGACTGGATAGAGACAGCGTCTTCGAGTTGAGGAAGATAGACGTGAGTGGAAGGAATGGTGTCGGAATTGTTGATGTCGATCGGCGATGGGCCCATTAACTCGTGGTAGTGGCAAAACCGCTTGCCGTGGAGAGCGGGGGATTGGCAAGGATCTCCATTGGTTTTTCGTTGTTCGCAAAGTTTGACGGTAGGCTTGTCGGAAGAAGATGACATTATGATTGCTCCTTTGGGCGATGATCGCGGTTGTAATTTATTTTTTTTCGAGTATGGAACTGGGAAGTGTTTTGTACCCCCCCCCAGATTTCCGCTAAAGTATTGAAATCAAAGTACTTAGTTGTAAAATATGGAGGAATAAGGACTTAGCTGGGGATTTTGCGGTTTGGCGGGGTTTTTCTGGAGGGCGGTAATTGGTTTCTGCCGCCGCTTTTCTTCTCTGTTTGTCAAAGAACTCGAACCGCCGAAGAATGGATTTTCGCCGGTTTGCGGGTTCGTCTCTGGAGACGGGCGCAGTTCTCGATGCTGCACTGGTGGGGAATTTTCGCACTGATTATGGTGCATGTCTGTGATGGTGGTACGGGGAAAATGTGATGAAAAAAGGCCCGTCGGATTTTCTATTTGACATCATTGTTACTTAGAGTAACAATTGATTCGTGTACAAGGTGGTCACCACAAAATCCTTCGCCAAAGACCTGTCCCGGCTTCCGGTGAACCGGCAAAGGCGGATTGTGGAGAAGATCTACGAAGTTGCGGCCGATCCTTATGCCCGGCACAACAACGTCACGAAACTTCAGGGGCGCGATGGCTACCGACTGCGAATCGGCGACTGGCGGGTCATTTACGAATTGCACGACGACCGTCTTGAGTTGTGGGCTCTGGAAGTAGGGCCACGGGGAGGAATTTACTGATGCGTGTCGAAACCATTACCCGCAAGGGCAAGGAGTTTGCGGTCATTCCGGTGGCGGCTCTGCAGAAGCTGATCGAGGATGCGGAAATGCTTGCCGATGTGAAGGCTTACGATGCCGCTAAGGCGCGTTTGAAAGATGGCTCGGACGAGCTCATACCTTTGGAGATTACCGAACGCAGACTGCGGGGAGAGCCAGCGCTTCGCGTCTGGCGCGAGCACCGCAAGCTTACTCAGGAGCAGCTTGCTAAGAAGGCGAGAGTATCGCGGTCGCTGATCGCGGCGATTGAGACCAAGCGCAAAAGCGGGTCCGTCAACACATGGAAGAAGCTCGGCGCGGCGCTGGGTGTTGGCTGGGAGATGCTGGCGTAGTTCGTCGGCGCTCTAACTCCGCCCGAAGCTCGCGGCGTTCGTGGAATCCCACCCTTCGCAAAATGCGCGAAGGATGGGGCACCCCTTGTATTGCTTGTGCCGGCGAGATCAAAAGCTTGGGCCACTGGGCCGGTAGACTTAAGTAGTTCGGCATTTCATGCGTCCAAACAATAACTCGCGCCGTTGCCAAATCTTCCTTCTAGTCGCAAACGTCATGTTCCTATCGTGCGGCCTTTGTCACGCTCAGGATGCAAGCAAGGCTGCTCCGCTGCCCGACGCTCCGAAGCCGAGCCCGCCTGAGCCCAAGACGTTCTTCGCGCGCTGGGCGGACTTTTATCGGCAGGATTGGTCGCCGCCCGCTTCTTCGACAGCCTCGCCCGCCCCAGCACGTCGAGGCCTTCCATCGCCGCTCGATTCGCCGCCATTTCCTAACTCTGATTGGTCGTACGGTGGTTCGCCCGTGATCGGCGAGCCGGACACCAACAGCTATCCGCTGATGACCGCCATCAATCAGGCCCGAAGCCGGACGAAGCTCTATGGGTGGATTGCTCCCACGCTGAACTTCAGCACCTCCACGAATAGCAACGCGCCCGAGGCGAACGATGCTTACTCCAATCGTTTCGAGCTGAATCAAGTCGTCCTCTATGCCGAGCGCCTGCCCGATTCCGTGCAACAGGATCATGTCGATTGGGGATACCACCTCACTGCGCTCTACGGCACCGATTATCGCTATACGACGGGAAAGGGCTATGGGAGCAGCCAGTTGCTGAACGATCATCGCCAATACGGATTTGATCCGACGCTGGAATATGTCGATGTTTACATTCCGCAGGTTGCGCAGGGGATGAATCTACGGCTGGGCCGCTTCATCTCGGTGCCGGGCATTGAGGCTCAGTTGGCGCCGCAAAACTACATCTTCAGCCACTCGCTGCTCTATGCGATCGATCCATTTACCGACACTGGTCTGATGGCGACGGTGAAGCTGAACGACCAGTGGCTAGTGCAACTGGGAATTACCGCCGGCCACGACGTTGCCCCGTGGGCGCCCGACGCGAAGCCTTCGGGCACGGCCTGCCTGAGCTATACGACTCACTCCGTAAACGACAATCTTTACGTTTGCGCCAACGGCATCAACGACGCCAAATACGCGTACAACAATCTGCAGCAATACGACGCCACCTGGTATCACAAATTTTCGAAGACGGTGCACATGGCAACCGAGTCCTGGTACATGTATGAGCGCGACGTGCCTGCTGTTGGAGGCAATATTCAGCCGGAACTCGGCGCGAATGCGGCTTACTGCCTGACGGGAGAAGAGCGGTGTACTGCTCCGGAATATGCCGTGGTCAACTTCCTGCAGAAGGAACTGTCGGCGCGTGACTTCCTGTCGTTTCGCAGTGACTTTCTCGACGACAAAAAAGGCCAGCGCACGGGCTATGCGACGAAATATTCAGAGAACACGATCATGTGGTGTCATTGGATCGGGTCGACCGTCCAACTGCGTCCGGAGTTGCGTTTCGAACGAGCGTGGGATCAGAAGGCCTACAACAACGGCCGACAGCAGAATCAGCTTACGGTGGCTAGCGACCTGATTTTTCATTTTTGACCAGGCCGACACTAGCGGCTGGCAGGTTCAACCAACTCCGCGCCGATTTCCGGAGTTACTTCCGCCCGCGTTCGCAAGCGATACCAGAACACGATCGCAATCAGCGAGAACAGAAAGATGATGGTCGAGATGGCGTTGATCTCCGGGGTGATCCCGCGGCGGAGGCGTCCCCAGATTTCGAGCGGAAGCGTGTTGTCGCGGCCTATCAGGAAGAAGCTGACCGCGATTTCGTCCATGGATAGGGTGAAGATCAGGAGCGCGGCTCCGATGATGGAGAGTTTGAGATTGGGGAACGTGATGCGCCAGAAGGTCTGCCAGTAGTTGGCGCCTAGATCGAGCGAGGCTTCTTCCTGGGCGCGATTTAGTTTTTGCAATCCGGCGAAAACTTCGGTGGTGGCTACGGAGATCAGCGCGGTGCCGTGTCCGAGGACTATGGTGACGAGGCTGTTTCTGATCTCGACGAAGCGAAAGAACATTAGTAGCGACAGGCCGGTGATTATTCCGGGCAGGATCAGCGGGAGCAGGACCAGGCGCCGGAATAGAGCCTTGCCGGGGAATTGCGCGCGATCTAGCGCCAGCGCGGCGGGGATTCCGAAGACGAGAGCGATCAGCATGGCCGCGAAGGCTACTAACAGACTGTTTAGGACCGAATCCCAGATGGGACCGTCGTTGAACAGGATGCGATACCAGTTCAGGGTAAGGTCGCGCGGCGGGAAGCCTCCTACGCCTTGTCCATTGAAGGAATAAAGGATGAGGATGACGATGGGCAGATAGAGGAAGGCGAAGACGGCTAGGGCGTGAGCCGTCAGCCAGCTTGGGCCTTGGATTGACGCACGTTTCATATTGCTGCACCGCGGAGACTTGGGGCAAAGTCAAACCACCATGGTGTACACGGTCGTGGAATCCCACCCTTGCGCAAAGAACGCGCAAGGATGGGGCACCCGGTTTCCGTGGAGCAGTGCGCGGTCACTGGAAACTCCATTTCTTCTCCAGTCGCTCGGAGAAGAAGATCAGGCCTAGCACCAGCGCTAACATGCAGAGCGAGATGGCGGCGCCTAGCGGCCAGTTGTAGGCGGCTCCGAAAAGGCTGACCACAATGTTCGAGATCATGATGCCGCTGGGACCGCCTAACAGGAGCGGCGCCAGAAAGTCTCCGAGGCTTAGGACGAAGGCGAAGGTTGCGCCGGCTAGGACTCCGGGAATGGAGAGCGGGAAGATCACGCGCCAGAAAGTTTGCGCGGGCGTGGCTCCGAGGTCGTGCGAGGCTTCGACCAGGTTGCGCGGAATGTGTTCGAGCGATGCGTAGATGGGCAGGAACGTGAACGGCGTATAGATGTGCGTCAATGTAAGCACGACGGCGAACGGGCTGTAGAGCAGGAAGTCGAGCGGATGACTGGTGAGGTGCACATATTGCAGCAGCGTGTTCAGGACGCCGTCGGTGCCTAGAATCGTCTTCCATGCGTAGGCGCGTACCAAATAGCTCACCCACAGGGGAATGATTACTAGCTGATAGTAGAGGTCTTTTCTTCCTCCGGCGTAGAAGGAGAGGAAGTAGGCGAGCGGGTAGCCGAGCAGCATGGAGAAGAACATCACGCGAGCGGCGATCCACATGGAACGCAGGAGCGTATGCCAGTAAACGGTTTTGGTCAGGAGTTCTTGGTAGTTGTCGAGGTTCCAGGAATGCACGATGGCTTGTGATTCGGAGACCGACCAGAAGCTGTAGCAAAACATCAACAGGTAGGGCACGAGCAGAAACACGGCAACCCAAACCAGCGGCGGGACGGTGATGGCGGTGCGATAGGCGCGGGAGAACATCAGGCTCTCTCCTGGAAAGTGGAACTGAGGCTGGTGGCGCGGACCGGGATGGCATCGGCGGCGGAGAATTCGAACTCCAGCGGGGCTTCGGAATTGCGCAGATCGCGGCTGGCGGCGCGGATGGTCAGGATCAGTCCGCCAGCGGATTCGACGCGCAGCAGGTCGGTGGCTCCGTGGAAAGCCTGATCGCGAAGGTTCGCGCGAAAACGAATCGTCGCGTTCGAAGGTGAGCCGCTTGCCGGGTGAATGCACTCCGGACGCAGCGAGAAAAAAGCGGCGCCGTCGGGCAGAGAGGTGGGCCATTGTAGCGCGCCGCAAGTGGCTGTGCCTTGGCGAACGTCGGCGTGCAACAGATTTGTGTGTCCGATGAATTGCGCGGTGTAGGAGGTCGCGGGGCGATTGTAAATTTCTCTTGGGCTGGCAACCTGCTCTAGTTCTCCGGAACGCAACAATGCTATGCGGTCGGACATCACCATCGCTTCTTCCTGGTCGTGCGTCACAAAGATGAAGGTGATGCCCACTTCGCGCTGCAGGGCTTTGAGTTCCACTTGCATCTGGCGGCGCAGGTTGGCGTCGAGGGCGGAGAGCGGTTCATCGAGCAGCAGCAGACGCGGGCGATTGACCAGCGCGCGGGCGAGCGCGATGCGCTGCTGCTGTCCGCCGCTGATCTTCGATGGTTTCGATTTGGCGTAGGCGGACATCTTGACCTTCGCCAACGCTTCGGCGACGCGCGATTGAATTTCGGCGGCAGGACGTTTGGCAATGGCTAATCCGTAGCCAACGTTTTGTTCAACGGTCATGTGGGGGAAGAGCGCATAGCTTTGGAAGACGGTATTTACGCGGCGGCGATAGGGAGGCTCGGTGTCGAGGCGCTCGCCCGACATCCAGACTTCTCCGGAGGTGGACTGCTCGAAGCCGGCGAGAATTCGGAGCAGCGTGGTCTTTCCTGAGCCGCTTTCGCCGAGGATGGTTAGGAATTCTCCCTCGGCGATTTCTAGGGAGATGTCGCGCAAGACGATGTTTTTGCCGAAATGCTTGGCTACGTTGCGGATGGAAAGCAGAGACGCGGAGGTTGGCGGATTGCTGGTTGCTGCTACGGGTTCTGACGTGGTTGCCATGGTTGTCGTTTTGGCGCTGCTCAGGTTCGCGGACAGGAGTGTCCGCGCCACACGAGCCACACCTGCTACTGCGTGGCTTTTACTTCGTTCCAGATCTCGTTGTACTTGGCGCGGCGCGGAACATTTTGCCAGAAATACAGGCGCCGCTGGTAATTGTCTACGTCGTCGAGGTGCAGGCTCTTCACTTCTTCGGGTGTCATGTACTGCCCGGCGTGCGGATTGGCGGGCGTGTAATGAGTTATATCCGTGACCGCCTTCTGCGTTTTGGCTTCGATCATATATTCCAGGAATTTGTATGCCAGATCCTTGTTGTCACTTCCAGCGGTGATCATGAGGTGATCGATCCAGCCGGTGGTGTTTTCCTTGGGAATGGTCTCGCCTACGGGGAAGTTTTTTTTCTTAAGCTCCACTGTGTTTAGCGGCCAGCCCATGGCAATAACAACTTCGTGATTCTCGAACAGGTTCGTCAAGTCGCCGCCGGTGGACCACAGCTTGCGAATGTTAGGCTTCAACTCCACCAGCTTCTTCTTGACTTTGTCGAGTTCCTCGTCACTCAAGTTGTAGAGATGACCCGCATCGGGCTTGTCGTAGCCGAGCACCTGCGCCGCCATGTAGACGGTGGAAAGATCGTCCCACACGGAAATTTTCCCTTTCAACTTCGGGTCCCACATGACGTTCCAGCTTTCGGGAGGCTGAGGGAATGCGGTGGTGTCGTAGATCATGGGGTCTGGTCCCCACATGAAGGGCACGCCATAGACTTCGCCCTTTACGCGGACCAGCGACAATGAGGTGAGCTGCGGCGAAAGCTGGCTATAGCTGGGCAGTTTGCCGAGATCGAGCGGCGCCGCGAGACCGGAGGTCGCAATCATGGTGGCCACATCGCTCGATGGAGAGATCACGTCGTAATTGCCCGAACTGCCGCCGCGCAGTTTGGCGACGAGTTCGTCGCTCGATCCCATGTAGGAGGCCGAAACTTTGCAGTGGTTCTGCTCTTCGAAAGCCTTGACGTACGCGGGATCGGCGTAGCCTTCCCACACCAGCAGGTTGAGCGTGGGAGTTTTTTTGGCGCAGGATGCGGCGAAGAGGAGTAACAGAAGAACGAACAGGGCGAATATCGATTTGCGCAACATTATTTATTCCCCCTCACGATCGAACACGGAGACGCCGCGGAGTCTGTGCCGTCCCTTGCGGGACTTGAATTGTGCCACTTCAATCTCCCGGCACTTACGTGCCGGGCTTTCCTGTGTCGCCGCCTTGCGGCTGATGAATCGTTGCTTCCTTAAATGCAGTCCTCAGAATGTCGGTGGAGTGTTGACCCACAACAGCCAGGTCTCGCTCCGGCCGGGATTTTTCCAGTGATGCGGGGTGGCGCTTTCAAAATAAAAGCTGTCGCCGCGCTTCAGATGGTACTCCTCACCGTCAAGAGCGATCTGCAACTCTCCGCGCAGTACGAAAAGGAACTCCTCGCCTTCGTGAGCGTAGGACTCGCCGCTGCCAGCCTGGGGCGCGACGCGAAACAGGTGCGGCTCCATTACTTTGTTGCCCCAGGCGAGCAGCTCCATGCGCACGCCCGGACCGGCTTCGAGCACCTTGCGCTTGGCCGGGCGCACCAATCGGGCATTCGATTCCGTGGCATCGAAAAAATCAAGGATGTTGGTGCGGTAATAGCGTGCTAGCCTGCGCAAGGTGCCGACGGAGGCGCTCATCTGCGAACGTTCGAGGGCGCTGAGGAAGCCAATCGAAATTTCCGCGGCCGCGGCGACTTCGGCGAGGCTGAGACCGCGCTGGGTGCGCAGGCGGCGCAGTCGAGGGCCAATGGAAGCAGTGCTGCTGCCGGCGGCAGGTTTGATGGCGCCCTCGCGCTTCAACATCTGCACGATGGCGGCAGCGTTCAGTCCGCGGACCTTGCGCAGGTAGCGCGCTTTTTTCAGCAGGCGCACGTCGTCGTTAGTGTAAAGACGATACCGGCTTTCGGTGCGCTCGGGGCGCGTCAGCCCCAGCGCTTCCCATCCTCGGATCGCCGACGAAGATATCCCCACCAGACGGGATACGTCACCGATTTTGAGATAAACCTGGGCGTCGCTCGACATGATTTCCGAATGTGCCCGTTGCCCGCGCCGCGGGGAATGCATTTTTCCGCTTGACAGAGGGCGGCGGAGCCTACTAACCTTGCGCGATTATAGCAAGGTTTGCGGGGTGTGCAAGTTGAATTCGGGTCCCAGTAAAATTTGTTTTCCCGAGATCAGGAGGATCTGTTCCATGCCGTCGTCGAAACTGTCCCGGATGTGTTGCTGGCTCATCTCGTTGACCACGATCCTGAGCCTATGCCTGATCGGTTCCACGCTGGTATCTGCCCAGGGCACGGGCGGACGCATCCTGGGCCGCGTCAGCGACCCCAGCGGGGCGGTGCTGGCCGGAGTTAAAGTTACGCTCACCAATGAAGCTACCAGTGTGAGCAACGACAGCATAACCAACGCTAACGGCGACTACGGCTTTCCCCAGGTTCCGGTGGGGGTGTATCGCATGGAATTCGATCTCACCGGCTTCAAGAAGAGCGTGCAGCACGGAGTGAACGTTGATCTCAACCAGGTCGTGACCGTCAATTCGGTGCTGCAAATCGGCGCAACGAAAGAGACGGTCGAGGTGACCTCCGAAGCGCCGCTGATCGATACCAGCAGCACGCAGTTGGGCGCGATTATGGACTCGCGGCAGGTCTCGAACTTGCCGCTTAACTCGCGCGACACCTATCAGCTTCTGCAACTGCAGCCCGGAGTGATGTCCACCGTCGGTTCCAGCAATACGCTCGTTTATGGGAGTGACAGTCCGGGTGCGGTCTCAGTGAATGGTGGCCGCGGGCGCTCCAACAATTTCAGTGTGAATGGCGGCGACGCCAACGACCTCTTCGCCAACCTGCCGACGGTTCAACCGTCGCCGGACAGCATTGCAGAGTTCCGCGTTCTTACCAATACTTTCGACGCGGAATACGGACGTAACTCGGGCTCGGTGGTTAACGTGGTTACCAAGTCCGGGTCCAATGACCTGCATGGCAGTGCCTTCGAGTTCTTCCGCAACAAGGTGCTCAACGCTAATAATTACTGCCTTACGGCTGCCGCCCCCGAGGACCTTCCTTGTAGCAAGCCGCAGTCCAATCAAAACCAGTTTGGCGGCACGTTTGGCGGGCCAATCATAAAGAACCGTACGTTCTTCTTCGCCAGTTACGAAGGGCGACGGATTCGCCAAGGCATCCTCTCGCCAGCCGTCGGCGTGCCCTCGGCGTCGGAGCGGCCCAGTTCAACCCAGCCTTATTCAGACTACTCAAATTCCTCGCCCTTCACCGGTGTTCTCAGCAATTCATCTTTACTGGCCAGCCGGTCGGGGTGTCCCCAGGCGATCTTCAACCAATCAGGGCTTAGCCTCTATGACGGAGTTCCGTATGCCGGTACTTACAATTCTGGCGGGCAGCTTGTGACTCCCGGTATTTTTACCAACGTGGCGGGTGGAAAGGACAATATCATTCCCCTCGCTTGCTTGGACCCGACTGCGGTTGATCTTCTCCAGTTTGTCCCGACTCCGCCGAATGGCGGTTCTCTCGTCAGCACTGTGCCTGTCAAGGCCATCCGCGGCGACCAGGTTACATTCAGATTTGACCACCGGCTGAATGACAAGCAGAACCTGAGCGTCTATTACTATTTCAACGACGACACCACAAAAAGCCCGTTTGCCAGCTTCGAGCTGGCTGGCGCCAATCTCCCCGGCTTCGGCGACATTGTGGCGGAGCGCTTCCAGCAGTGGAACATTACCCACACCTGGACAATCAACAACAGCACGGTGAATGAATTCCGTTTCAATTACAATCGCGAGGGCCAAGAGACGTTTCAACATCCGTCGAACACCGAACTGGTGCAGAACGCCTGCCCCGCGGCTCCCACCTGGCTGACCAGCGTGACCGGCGCCCCGCCTTGTTTTTACGGAGATAACTCGAGCGATGCGCTGGGCAATAAGTACGGCATACATCCGTTTCTTAACGCTAACCGCGAGGGACTTCCCTTCATCACTATTTCAGGAGGATTTTCCATTGGCAATAATTGGGAAGGAGAGCTTCCTCAGGCTGGGAACTCATTTCAGTGGGCAGATAGCCTAACCAAGATTTCGGGCAAACATACCATGAAATTTGGTGTGGATCTTCGCCGGCAGCAGTTTAACCAATTCTATTACTTCAACGTCAACGGGGAGTTTACCTATTTCGGGGGAGGACCGAACGACGTCGGCGCAAGCGATCTCTTTGCCAATTACATGTTGGGCCTTCCCGATACATTCGGACAGGGATCGCCGCAAGGCGAGAACATCCGGAACACCGGTTTCTATCTGTTCGCGCAGGACAGCTGGAAGATGAGGCCGAATTTGACTTTGAATTACGGCCTGCGATGGGAGTTGAACACGCCTCTCACCGACATTGCCCAGCACGTTGAGACTTTCCGTCCTGGACAATCGTCTACGGTCTACCCTTGCGGGGGTCTCAATACAACTTGCTCGACCCAAGATGCAATCGGATTGGTGGTTCCGGGAGATCCCGGCGTTCCGCCTGGCATGACTTCAACCTATTACAAGGCCTTTGCTCCCCGCATCGGTATTGCATGGAGTCCGGGTAGTTCCGGCAAGACCAGCATTCGCGCCGGCTGGGGACTGTTCTATAACCCAATCGAGCAGCTGGTGCTGGCACAGTTCGGCGCTGAGCCTCCGTTTGGGGGTAGCTCGACTGTTTCCGAGACGCAGTTTAACCTGCCTTTTCTTCCTCAAAGTTGCACGACGTCGAACCCTGTCGTATGCCCGCTAGGTGTACAGCCGTATCTGAATCCGTTTAGCGGCGTCATCAGCCCCCCACGCCAGACCCCGCAGGATTGGGCAAGATTCGAACCGATCATTCTGTACGGGGACTTTCAGCCGCATCTGCGTGCGCAGTATTCCGCGCAATACAACTTAACCATCGAGCGCGAGTTATCCAGAGACTTGAAGCTGGAAGTCGGCTACGTCGGATCGCAAGGGCACCGGCTGCTGGCTACGCATGATATCAATTACTCGAATCCGCAGACCTGCCTCGATCTCGATCAGATTCTGCCGCCTCTTCCGGGTGGCGGTCTCCCTTGCGCTCAGTTCACTGAGGACGCACCGTTTACGGTTACAGTCCCGGTCGGATTCACTAGTTCCGCGGGCGGCGGCTTCCACATGCCCGACGGCACGGTTGTCGCGGGCACGGGGCAAACGCTGAATTTTGTTGGTTTGCGCCGGTATTCGTCGCCACAATGCGATCCTACTACTGGCAACGGCTGTCCAGGCAACGGAGTGCCGGTGTTTACCGGTATCTTTGCTCAGGACACAATCGCCAGCTCAGCCTATAACTCTTTGCAAGTTTCGCTGGACAAGCGCTTTGCACGTGGGCTGCAATTTACCGCCGCTTACACGTATAGTAAGTCGATCGATGAGGCCTCCAGCTTCGAGGGGATTTTGAATCCGCTGCCGGGCGCCAATAGCTATGCGCGCTCGCTCTTTGACGCACGTCACCGCTTTGTGGTCAGTTATTACTGGGAATTACCGGTCAGAAAATACAGCGGCTTTGCTGGTAAGACGCTTAATGGCTGGGCAATGTCGGGTATTACTACCTACCAGACGGGCTTTCCGATTCGTATTACATCATCCTCTGACAATGAGTTAATGAACAGTTTCGACTTTGAGTTGCCCGGCGAACCGGATCAGGTCGGCGCATTTCATTGGCAAAAACCGCAGAGTAACGGCAACTACTATTTCAATAATCCTACGGATCAGACATCGATTTTCAGCGAGGCGAACGTGCTGGGTCGCATCGGCACTGCTCCTCGGACGATCTGCTGCGGGCCGGGAATCAGCGAGACGGATATCTCTGTCATAAAGAACATTCCGATCAACGAACGCAGCCACTTTGAATTTCGAGCGGAAATATTCAATATCTTCAACCATACGCAGTTCTATAACCCGGACGGAAACAGCACCGACGGTACGCAGTTTGGACAGGTCACTGAGGTCAAAGATCCGCGCCTGATGCAGTTCGCCTTGAAATTTTACTTCTAGCGCGGAAGTGTAGAATGGAAGTGTCCGATCCCCGGGCGGATCATCCCGCCCGGGCCTAATCTAATGGCCGATCCGGCCTGAGCCTTATTGGAGAATCTCGATGTACCCCGCATTGCAAAAAGAACTCGACACGTTCGAGCGCCGTACTCCCAAGTCCGCCGAAGCGCATAAAAAAAACCTGAAGCGTCTGCCCCTGGGCGTGGCCAGCAATTATCGTGCTTACGATCCATATCCGATCTTTGTGTCGGAAGCTTCGGGCAGCAAGTTCCGCGATCTCGACGGCAACGAATACCTCGACCATAATCTATGTTTCGGCACGCTCATGGCGGGCCACTCGCATCCGGCGGTGATTAAGGCCGTCGAAGGCCGCCTGCACAAGGGTACCGCTTACGGGATGCCGCACAACATGGAGTGGGAACTGGCGGAAGAAATCTGCACGCGTTTTCCGGTGGAGATGTGCCGCTTCGGCAACAGCGGCACGGAAGCCACCATGCATACTATTCGTCTCGCGCGCGCGGCTACGGCGCGCGACAAGATCATCAAGTTCGAAGGCGGCTACCATGGGCTGCATGATGCGGCGCTGGTCAGCGTGAAGCCGCATCCTCCGGCCGACGATTTCGGCGATATCAAGAATCCGAAGCCGGTTTCGGGTGGGGCCGGCGTGCCGAAGGCGAGTATCGCGAACGTGCTGGTGGCGACGTTCAATGACCTGGAAACGGTGGAGCGGCGGTTCAAGGAAAATCCGAATGAGGTTGCGGCGATTATTCTGGAGCCGATCATGATGAACGTTGGCCTCTGTATGCCGCAGAAGGGATTTCTGGAAGGCCTGCGAGCGCTTTGCGACAAGCATGGCGCGCTGCTGATCTTCGACGAAGTCAAGACGGGGGCGAAGCTGTGCTGGGGTGGAGCGTCGGAATACTTCGGCGTGGCGCCAGACATGATCTGCCTGGCGAAGTCGATTGGCGGCGGATTCCCGCTGGCGGCTTTCGGTACGCACAAACGGGTCATGCAGTTGATTTCGGACCACAAAGTTTTCCACGGCGGCACTTACAACACGAATCCGATTTCGATGGCCGCGGGCATTGCCACTTTCCGCGAAGTGCTTACTCGAGCGAACTACACGAACATCGAGAAACTCAGTAACAAGCTGGTCGACGGATATAAGAAGACGATCGCTAAGGTTGGATTGCAAGGTTACATCGCCAGCGCGGGAGCTAACGGTGCGCTGATGTTGTATCCGAAGGAGATTCGTAACTACCGCGACTGGCTGACGGTTGACGTAGACCTGTGGCGGCATTACTGGTTCGGCATGGTGAACCGCGGCGTCATGTGCCAGCCGTACTGGTGGGACGAGCAGTGGACGATTTCCGTGCAGCACACCGAAGCCGACATCGATCGGCACCTGGCGGCATTTGCCGACGTCGCTGAGTCGCTGTCCGCCGCGCAGCATGAGCGGTTGGGAGCTGTAGCAACGCATTAACATAAACGGGATCGGGTCATCTGACCATCGGGTCATCGGGTGATTGAAAATCCGAGATTCGGATGGGGTAGATGGCCCTATCATCCGATGACTTCAGACGATGACTTCTGATCCCAGCCAGCCGCACTTAAAGCGCGTCCTCGGACGCTTTGACCTGGTGTTGCTATTTGTCGTTGCGGTATTCAATCTCAACGTAGTCCCAAGCATTGCTGCCAACGGCGGCGTGACCGTCTGGCTTTGGATCATCTCGTTACTTTTGTTTTTCTGGCCGCAGGGGATCGCGGTGATCGAACTTGCGCATCGTTACCCCGGCGAGGGAGGCGTGTACTTGTGGGCGAAGGAAGTTTTCGGCGACTTCCACGGCTTTCTTTCCGGCTGGTGTTACTGGACGAATAATATGCTGTACGTGCCAACAGTGATGCTCTATTTCGTAGGGGTAACAGTGTTTGCGATGGGTCCGGGCCACGCGGCACTCGCCGATAACAAGAATTTCGCAATGGCCGCTTCGGTGTCGCTGCTGGTGCTGCTGACGGTGGTAAACATTGTTGGACTGGGTGTCGGAAAGTGGCTCAACAATCTAGGCGCCATTGGAACATTTGTTGCGGCGGCGGTTCTGATCGGCTTGGGATTCACGGTCTGGTTGCGCTTTGGCACGAGCGTAACTGCAGCTGATTTTCGGATTCCGCAGGATCCCAGGTTTGTTCTGAATTCGTTCGGCGTGATTTGCTTCGGGTTGGTCGGACTTGAACTTGCCTCGGTGATGGGCGACGAAATTAAGGACCCACAGAAAACGCTGCCGGGCGCGGTAGCTTGGGGCGGCATTATTTCCGGGCTGCTTTATATCGGAGCTACGCTGACGCTGCTGGTTGCGGTCGGCAAGAACGATATCAGCGTGCTGCAGGGCATTGTGCAGGCCGTCAGCCATATGGCCGGCAAAGTTGGCGTGGCGTGGATTGTCACTCCGTTCGCGGTGATGCTGAGTCTTTCGATCGCAGGCATTGGCTCGGCCTGGATGGGAGGCTCGGCGCGCATTCCGTTCGTCGCCGGGCTCGATTCCTACATGCCGTCGTGGCTCGGAAGAGTGCATCCGAAGTATGCAACTCCCTATGCGGCGCTGATCGTGCAGGCGATCGTGTCGCTGGTATTGATCGTCATCAATTTCTATGCTTCGGGCGGGGTGCAGGAAACCTTTCAGACCATGCTTTCGCTGGCGGTGGTTCTGCAACTGGTGCCGTTTCTATATGTGTTTGGGGCGTTGCTGAAGTTTGCTTTCGGCAGCGACTTGGCCGGCGCGCGCTACAGTCGCGGGACGCTGATGGTTTCCGGATTCTGTGGCTTTGTAACTACAGCACTCGGAATCGCGTTGGCTTTTTTTCCAGCCAAGCAGATTACGTCGGTCTGGAGATATGAAGCGAAGATGTTCGGGTTTACGTTGTTTTTTCTGGTGTTGGCGGCGTTTTTCTTTTTTGTGTATGGGCGGTTGAAACCGCCGCAACTGGGAACCGTAAGGTCTACGTAGGGGATGGACGCCCTCGACTGTCCCTCGACCGCAGCTTGGCAAAGATTGCAAGCGGCTGAGAAAGCTGCCGAGCTTTGCTCGGCTTGGACGGGCGAGGCGCCCGTCCCCACACTAACCTGTTCGTGGAGGAGTTATGCCTGGTGGAGTTACGACAGACGTTAAGACTTATTCGATGCTGATCAATGGCGAGTGGGTTGCTAGTAAGTCGGCAAAGACCTTTCCCGTGTATGATCCGTCAACGGAAGAAGTGATTGCACAGGTTCCCGACGCGAATGCGGACGACGTGAACCGGGCGGTTGCGGCTGCCAAGGCCGCGTTCGAAGACGGCCCCTGGGCGACCACCACGGCACAGGAACGTGGCCGCGTTCTCTTTCGTCTAGCCGAGAAGGTGCGTCAGAACCAGCCCATGCTCGCTGAAATCGAATGCCGTAACTCGGGCAAGCCGATTGTTGAGGCAGAGTACGACATCAACGACGTGGCTACATGCTTTGAATATTATGGCGGGCTGGCCACGAAAGTCGTGGGCTATGTGAATCCTGTCCCCGACAACGCGATGAGCCTCTCGCTGAAGGAACCGATGGGCGTTGCCGGGCAGATCATCCCGTGGAATTATCCGTTAATGATGGCCGCGTGGAAACTGGCTCCAGCACTGGCTGCGGGTTGCACCTGTGTGCTCAAGCCAGCCGAGCAGACGCCGCTCACTGCGCTGGAATTGGCAAAGTGGTTCGACGAAGTCGGCCTGCCGAAGGGCGTGGTCAACGTGATCACCGGCTTTGGTGAAAGTTGCGGGTCGCCGCTGGTCAAGCATCCGGACGTCAACAAGATTGCCTTTACCGGATCGGCTGCGGTCGGCAAGACCATCGTGAAGGAAGCCGCCGATACGGTGAAACGCGTGACGCTCGAACTGGGTGGCAAGTCGCCTAACATTTTCTTTGCGGATGCCGACTTCGAAGCCGCGATCGACGGGGCGCTGTTCGGTGTCTTCATCAATCAGGGAGAAGTTTGTTCGGCTGGCAGCCGGATACTGGTGCAGAAATCGATTTACAACAAATTTGTTGAAGCGATGGCCGAGAAAGCTAAGAAGATCAAGATTGGCCCGCCGCTTGAGCGTGAAACGAAGATGGGAGCTTTGGTGTCGAAGGAGCAATATGATCGCGTCTGCTCCTATCTGGAGATCGGCAAGAAAGAAGCCAAAGTAGCCTCGGGCGGCGGGCGCGCCGACCAGTTCGCGAAGGGTTACTATGTGCAGCCGACTATCTTTTATAACGTGGATAACAACGCCCGCATCGCACGCGAAGAAATCTTCGGGCCGGTTGCGGCCGTGATTCCGTTCGACGATGAAAAAGACGCGTTGAAGATCGCGAATGACACGCCTTACGGACTGGCTGCCGCCGTTTGGACGCGCGACATTTTCAAAGCGATGCGCGCGGTAAAGGCCCTGCGCGCGGGCATTGTGTGGGTGAACCACATGCAGCCGACTTACGTAGAGGCTCCATGGGGCGGCTATAAACAGTCGGGCTTTGGGCGCGAACTGGGGCCGTGGGGCATCGAAGAGTATCTCGAGACCAAGCAGGTGTATATCAATCTGAATGAAGCTCCGATCGGCTGGTACTGACGTTTTGCTGGACGGCCGCTTTTGGGCGCTGCTGACAGAGACGCGGCGAGCCGCGTCTCTACAATAGAGAACGTCACAATAGAGAACATCAACTGAGACGTGACATATGTCTACCATTCAATTACGCACTCCGATTCCCGGGCCGCGGTCGCAGGCGCTCATGAAGCGTCGCAATGCTGCCGTTGTGCAGGCGGCCTATCACGCCACTCCGGTGTTTGTGGCAAAGGCTGAAGGGGCCGTCGTCGAAGATGTTGACGGTAACCGGCTGATTGATTTCGCCGGCGGCATCGGCTGCCTTAACACTGGACATCGCGCGCCGGCTGTGGTTGACGCGGTGCGCCGTCAGCTTGATCGCTTCCTGCATACGAGTTTTAATGTGCTTCCTTACGAAAGCTACGTGGCCGTCTGCGAAAAGCTGAATGCGCTGGCGCCGGGCAAGGGACCGAAGAAAACCATCCTTGTGAACACGGGCGCGGAAGCAGTGGAGAATGCGATCAAGATTGCGCGGTGTTACACGAAGCGTCCCGCGATCATCTGCTTCGAAGACGCGTTCCACGGGCGCACTTACATGGCGATGGCCGCGACAAGTAAGACGCATCCGTATAAGGCGGGGTTCGAGCCTTTTCCGAGCGAGGTGTATCGAATTCCCTATGCATACTGTTTCCGCTGTTCGTACTCGATGAAGTATCCGTCGTGCGACGTGCACTGCGCGCGGCACATCGAAGACACGTTCAAGCGAGTGGTGGCGGCGGAATCGGTGGCGGCGGTGATCGTCGAACCGATCCTCGGCGAGGGCGGATTTGTTACGCCGCCGGCGGAGTTCTATCCAACACTCGGGGCGATCTGCCGGAAGCACGGCATCCTGCTGATCGCCGACGAAGTGCAGACTGGGTTCGCGCGCACCGGCGCGATGTTTGCCTGCGAGCGACTGGGACTCGAACCCGATCTGGTCACGATGGCGAAATCACTGACGGGCGGCTTGCCCATGGCGGCGGTTACGGGACGCGCCGACATTATGGATGCGCCCGGCTCCGGTCAGCTGGGCGGCACGTTTGCAGGTAATCCCGCGGCCTGCGAAGCGGCGCTGGCCGTGCTCGACATCATTGAAAAGGAGAATCTCTGCGCGCGCGCCAACGTTCTGGGCGAGCGCTTCCGCAAGCGTGCGGCGAAATGGCAGGAGCGGTGGGAATTGGTCGGCGATGTCCGAGGACTGGGAGCCATGCAAGCGCTCGAACTGGTGCGCTCGAAGACAACGCGCCAAGCCGCTGACGAGGAGACCAAACAAGTGTCACAATATTGTTACGAGCACGGTCTGGTGACGATCACCGCGGGATCGTATGGCAACGTGATTCGTCTGCTGGTGCCGCTGGTGATTACCGATGCGCAGATGGACGAAGGCATGGACGTGCTCGAAGGCGCGCTGGCTCACGTTGCCGAGAAGAAGGGCGTGTTGACGGAGCAGCTCACGTAAGGACAGCCGTCCCGCTCAGTGAGTGAGCCGGGCTTTGCCCGGCTGGACGGCCGAGGCGGCCGTCGCTACGTGTTTCTTTGGTATTTATTTTTTGCGATTGCTAAAGGCAGGCTTCCCATGTCAACTGTCGCTGCACCTCCCGCCAACAAGATTCCTCAATTCATTAATGGTCTGTGGGTCGAATCGCACGCTGCGGAATGGCAAGACGTTCTCAATCCCGCGACCGGTGAGGTCCTCGGGCGCGTTCCGATTTCCGACGCCGTTGAGGTTACGCGGGCCATTGATGCGGCACAGGCTGCCTATCCCGGGTGGCGGCGCACTCCTGCTGAGGACCGCATCCAGCCACTGTTCAAGCTCAAGATGCTGATGGAAGAGCACCACGACGATCTCGCTCGCATCATCACCCAGGAAAATGGCAAGACGTTTACCGAAGCGAAGGCGGAAATGCGGCGGGCCATCGAGAACGTTGAAGTCGCCTGTGGCATTCCCATGATGATGCAGGGCCACAATCTGGAAGACGTTGCGCGCGGCATTGACGAGACCATGATTCGCCAGCCGCTGGGCGTGGTCGCGGCGATTGTGCCCTTTAATTTTCCGGGCATGATTCCGTTCTGGTTTCTGCCTTATGCGATTGCCTGCGGGAACACGCTGATCATTAAGCCCTCGGAGCGCGTGCCGCTGACCATGAAGCTCGCTTTCGAGTTACTGGAAAAAACAGGGATTCCGAAGGGCGTTGTGAACCTGGTGAATGGCGGCAAGGTTGCGGTGGATACGTTGCTCGACCATCCAAGTGTTCGGGCCATCAGCTTCGTCGGCTCGACGCCGGTGGCGCGGTACATTTATGCGCGTGCGGGCGCGAATGGAAAGCGCGCGCAATGCCAGGGGGGCGCGAAGAATTACGTTATCGTGCTGCCTGACGCCGACATGCAGATGGCGACGCAGATCATCTCCGACAGCGCTTTCGGATGCGCGGGACAACGCTGTCTGGCTGTTTCGGTTGCGGTCACGGTGGGCGAAGCGCAGAAAACATTTCGCGACTCGATCAGCGAAGCTGCGGCGAACCTGCGCGTTGGCAATGGACTCGACGGGGGTGTGCAGATGGGGCCGGTGATCACTCGCCACAGCAAAGAACGGGTGCAGGGTTTGATTGGCACCGGCGCCCGGGACGGTGCGAAAGTGGTGGTCGACGGCCGCAATCCCAAGGTGGCGAAATATGAAGCTGGAAATTTTGTGAAGCCTACCGTGCTTGACGGCGTTCCGGCGAGCAGCGAACTGACGAACACGGAAATCTTTGGTCCGGTGCTCAGCCTGGTTCATGCTGGCAACATGGACGAAGCGATGGAGATGGTGGCTCGCAGTCCATTTGGCAACCAAGCATCGCTGTTTACGTCGAGCGGGTCGGCGGCGCGGCGTTTCCGCTATGAAACGCCCGCGGGGAATATCGGCATTAACATTGGGGTTGCCGCACCCATGGCGTACTTTCCCTTCAGCGGATGGAAGGACAGTTTCTTCGGGATCATGCACGCACAGGGACGCGACGCGGTTGAGTTCTACACGGAAAAGAAAATTGTGGTTGAGCGCTGGGCTAAGGAGCACTCGCGCAAGTTCTGAAGCGGGTTCCGGGCAAGTCCTGAAAATCTTATGACTACTACAACTGCGGTTCCTGCCATGACCGGGCAAGAGATGGTCGACCTCACTAAGAAACACACTCTTTTTGAGTGGTCGGCGCAATCCAAGGTTGATCCGATTCCGGTGGCGCGGGCGAAGGGGATTTATTTCTGGACGCCGGAAGGGAAGCGCTTCATCGACTTCAACAGCCAGTTGATGTCGGTGAACATCGGACATGGCGATGAACGAGTCATCCGGGCGATTGCCGAGCAGGCATCGGTGCTCGCCTATGCTAATCCGTTTATGGCGACGGAACCGCGGGCGCGGCTGGGGGCGAAGCTGGCGGAGATTGCTCCGGGCGATATTGACACGTTCTTCTTTACGAACGGCGGCGCTGAGGCCAACGAGAACGCCATCAAGATCGCTCGTTTCTTCACTGGACGCCACAAGATCCTTGCGCGCTATCGCTCGTATCACGGCGCTACGGCCGGCGCCATCAGCCTTACGGGCGACCCTCGGCGATGGGCGGTTGAGCCGGGGATTCCGGGCGTGGTGCGGGTGCTCGATCCGTATCACGGCATCGAGCGCGGATGGGAATCGGCGGAAACTTCACTGGCCATGATCGACGAAGTTATCCAGTTGGAAGGTCCGCACACGATTGCGGCTTTCATCCTGGAGCCGGTCGTCGGGACAAACGGCATTCTCGTGCCGCCGGATGGATATCTTGAAGGCGTGCGGAAACTTTGCGACAAGTACGGGATTCTGATGATCGCCGACGAAGTAATGTCGGGTTTTGGCCGCACGGGTAAGTGGTTTGCGGTCGATCACTGGAAGGTTGTTCCTGACCTGCTGTGCATGGCGAAGGGACTTACTTCGAGTTACATTCCGTTGGGCGCGGTTGGCATGCGTCGACATATCGCGAAGTACTTTGACGACAAGGTATTCTATGGAGGACTTACGTACAACAGTCATCCGATGGGATGCGCGACGGCGCTGGCTACTATCCGCGTTTACGAGGAAGACAAGCTGATTGAGAATTCGCGGAAGATGGGCGGGGTCATGAAGACGCTGGGCGCGGAGTTACAGGCGAAACACCGATCGGTGGGCGCGGTAAGGTCGATCGGACTGTTCGGCATCTTCGAGCTGATCCGGGATCGGAAGACCCGGCAGCCCATGGCTCCATTTAACGGCACCTCTGATGAAATGGTCGCGCTGGGGAAGTTCTTCAGAGAGAACGGGCTCTATACCTTCGTTCGCTGGAATACTTTCTTCACCAATCCCCCGCTGTGCATCAACGAGCCGCAACTGCGCGAGGCGTTTGCGATTATCGACAAGGGGCTGGAGATTACGGATTCGGCGGTGAAGGAGTAGAGGCTATCGATCTATCTCCGGACGGATGACGGCCGGCAGTTCTTCTCTAAGTTGGGAACCACTTTTCTGAGTCTTCATCATCGCGGCTGCCAGATTCAAAATCCGCCGGGCTGCTCGCTCCGTACTTACCCCGCGCGAGTGAATGTTCGAGATTAGGTTGCGATTGGCGTCGGTGTCCGTTGCTTTTGGCTGGTAGGCCATGTAGGCGGAGAGGCTTTCGGCGGTTGCCAGGCCGGGCCGCTCGCCGATCAGCAGAACCACAACTTTGGGGCTGAGTAATTCGCCGATCTCGTTGAGGATACCTACTCGGCAGTAACGGATGAGGAATATCTCGCCGACACTCCAGCTTCGAGTCTCTGCTCCTTCGCAGAGAAGGGGCAATAGTTGCGGAACTTGCTTGGCAACGGCAGTTACCGAGAGGCCGTCTCCTATCACGATTTGTAAGTCGTGTGCCGTAGTGCAACGCCTCTTCACCTCCGCGCGGGACACTTCATCCAGGTGACGGCCGAAGTCCGGGCGCAGAAGATACTCATCCTTGCTCGTCGCTTGGGAGCAGACTTCAAACAGATTCCATTTCTTAACGAAATCGTTGCCGAGATCGGTGGTGAGGTCTAACTCGGTACGCACGGCATCGCGGGCGGCAGAATGGGCCTCGCGCAACTCCAGTTGAGTGTTGGTTCTGTACGCGGCGCCGCTGCGGCCTGCAAGCAGGCGCGCGGGAGTCTGTGCGCGTACTTTCTTTAAAATCTCGGACAAGTCGCGCTCGGGTAAATCGGGTTGTGCGAGTTGGTCATCCTCTTGGGGCATTCGACCTATCCCTATTTAGCAGGCGCCGGAGCCGTCGAGGGAGAAAAAGCTTACTCGGGCGCTAAAGCGCTACACGCTTTACACGACTTAACGGCACGACTGAACAGCTTGCGGAAAAACGAGATGTTTCTGACGCCCTGTCTTTCCGTGAGTTGTTTTTCCGTGCGAGATCAATCCTCGATTTCGTGTTCC
>DATFZT010000186.1:0-7133 GCA_035314185.1 Terriglobales bacterium | reverse complement strand
AAACCGTGTAGTGCGTCGGGATGGGTGTGCCCGGCGAGCGAAAAAAGGCCGGGGAACACGAAATCGAGGATTGATCTCGCACGGAAAAACAACTCACGGAAAGACAGGGCGTCAGAAACATCTCGTTTTTCCGCAAGCTGTGAAGCCGTGCCCTTCCCGTTCGTGCTCGGGCCTGGTTCACGGATGATGCAAGACGGGGCAAGCCCCTTCTCTACACGAGTTTTTCCGCAAGCTGTGAAAGCCGTGCCCTTTCAAAGCCGATTCAAACGGCACCACTGCCGGTCAATCGCCGACAACCATCACTGACGACCATTCGTCGGCTGCGACTGCACTCCGTCAGCACCATCGACGCACCATGATCGAGAGCGTTTCTCCAGCATCCAACCCGTTGTAACTACGAGTCAGCAATCTCCGGCCTCGCTGCAACTCTTCGGCATCTTGCGTGCACTGTGCCTAGAATCTCTCTGGCCGATTTCCACAGAAGAGAAGACTGGACCAGCCCATGCTCCATAAATGCGCAAACCCCGCCTGCACGGCGCCCTTCCTTTCTCTTCGACAAGGCAAGCTGTTTCTGGCGGAAACTTTTCCTTCTGACGTCAGACCGGTTTTCGACGGCAACCGGCGGAAGCTTCGCCGGCGGGAGCATTTCTGGCTTTGCGATGACTGCTCGTCTCAATTCACGTTACGTTTCGACACCAACCTCGGCATGCTGACCGTCCCCCTCAGCGAGTCTGCGGGTCCACGCTTCCTCGCCCGCACCGCTGGCAGTGCCTGCTGATGGTCAAAAGGGGCCCTCGATGGATTATCTAATTACAAGACGCACACCTTGCGCGGTTTGCGGTCTCGAAACCTTCCGCCACACAGGATGGTTCCTGGTCATCGAAAACCGTTGGCTCGACCGCCTCAAGGTCCTTTCCTGGCATTCCTCGCTCGCGACTCAGAAAGACATGAAGAGCGTCTGCTGTAGTCAGCACCTCAAGACCCTGGTCGCGCACTGGCTGACCCAGGCTAGCCTGCGTCTTCCGCCGGCCCACTGCCTGCCGCTGCCCATGGGTAGCGACCTAACTCCGGCAGATGTCGATCTCGGCCCAGACGCGGTGGGCCGCCTGGTCGGCGAATTAGCGGTTCATCGCGAGTCTTTTTCCCGGGTCTGGTCTGGTTCTCCCGCGGCCCTCGAATACATTTTTGACGCCCTCATCACCATCGGAGCTGAAAATAAGCACCAGGCACTGGAGTGCCGGCTCTTCGACCCACCACCCGAGTCCTCACAGGGACTTGCGCTCCAATAAGGCGCCGGCAGGGTCTAGCTCTGCCGGCGCTCCCTCCACACCCGCCAATCTTTCTCCATGGCGTCGGCCATCGCCTGCGCCGCTGCCAGCAGCCAGTTTCCTTTCCGCCGGCGCAGGTCCTTGAGGATCGCCTTCCGCTTCTCTTGCGTACCCACGTGGATGTTCGCGGTCTCCTTGCCCATCGCCTCCAGCAGACGGCACTCGCCCCGGTTGGTGGCCAGCGCGTCCAATTCGATGCGCGAACAATGCGGCGACAGTCGCCGCACGATCCAGTGCCCCCGCATCTGCACATAGGGATCGGGACAGCGCATGGCTCGCCGCAGAATCGCCCCATACAGAATCTCCGCCGGCGTCCGCTTCGGGCTCACGCACTGCAACGCCGAGGGCAGCAAGGCTTTCGCTTCGCGCGCCACTCGCCCGCCGTTCCAATCCGCGATCGCCACCAGCCGAGTCCGGCCAAGGCTTCCGAGGCCGGCCCTTCGCCGCGCTAATCGGTAGCTCATGCCCGGCGCCGGCAGCATGTGCTCAAGCGCCTCGCGCGCGCTTTCCGGGATCTCGCCTCTTGCGGTCTCGTTCGCGTCCATTTTCTTCCAGAACACGACCGGATCGCGCAGCTTGCTCTCCGCGATGGCGCGCAACCACGCGTGGCGCTCCTCCAACACAAACGGACACCCGCCCTCGTCCATCCCGAGCTCGTATCCCTCCAGGATGGCCGCCGCCGCATCTTTCGGCTTCATGGTTAAGCGCTCGGTTTTTGCAGCCAGCAAAGCGCTGGTCGCCAGCCGCACCAAGTCCATGGTGTAGGGATACAAACACGCTTCATCGAAGTCGTTCACTCCCCACACCAGCCGGCCGTCGGTGTCACGCCAGGTGCCGAAGTTCTCGACGTGCAGATCGCCCACCGACAAAATATGTGGCACCCGATCCAGTTCCGCGCACACCTCGGGCCACACCTGCACCCAGCGGTAGAATGTTGCGCGAAAAAATGGGAAGACAGCCGCCGCCATCTGCTCGTGTTTGAAGCGCAAATCCGGCTCGACGATCTGGATGTGCTGGGCTAGCCAGTCTTCGTACTTCTTGGTGGCTTTAACGATGTTCATGGATGGTTAGCAACGATAGGAAGATAGTCACGCCGTGTCAAGGCAAGTTGACGACCCGGTAGTGGGTCAGCATGATCTCCAAGGATTAGCGGTCAATGTGCCAGAAGATGTACCGCAAGACTTGTTCCCACTTCGTGATGCTGATCTCTCCAAGGCGCTGGTGCAGATCGGTCTTCCTGATGGTCTGTATCTGCGAAAGGATTAGTCGACTCTTAACTTCGAGTCCATCTTGTCGGTGTGGTCAATGATGAGGTCGGGCTTTGGTTTTGGGTGTAGTTGGTGGGTGAGTGGTGCGATCAGCACCAATGGCCATTCCGGATCGGAGCACATTTCCTCATTAGACAGGATGACGCAATATCGGTCCTCGTGCCAATGTCTAGTTAGTTTATCGATTAGAGAAATCGACGAGTCGCTTGCCTTCCAAACTTCTCCGGGCTTTATTGTGGGATAAATCCCTGCATTGGCAAAGGCGTCTTTCAAGCTCACGCGCTTTTAGCGCGACGACGTAGTTTTGACCACGAATTGAATGTCGCAAGTGCGTCGCGCTTGATTTCTTCTGGCGAGCCGACAGCTTGGGGTTTTAGTTCTTTAGACTCGCTCAGCAGACGTTGGAAGCGATCCTCGGTGTTCTCTTGTTCCGGGAACGGTGCGGCAACCGTTGCCATCGGCTTCCTTTCAAGTTCAGTGGATACGTCAGTTTACCTCGTCTGTCAATGAGGCACTTTAATGGCCCTTCCCAGAGTAGAGCGACGGAAACCGACTTGCCAATATCATCAATACGTTAGACGCGTTGGGAACGAGCAGGCTGTAAGAATTGTGTTATTTTTCGTCAAATCGCGACGGATTCTGGTCACAAGACCGACATTTGGTCTCATAATGAGACGTGGCTATTCATGGGTGCCTCAAGTGGTTTTGCCGTCCGTCTGCTCAATAGCGGCTCGCTCTACAATATCCCGGGCAACTTCTGTGAAGTCGCGCCTCGGAGTTGAAAGTTTCGGCATGGCTGCAGTTTTCCGACGTTATGTTGCCCGGCGCAACATTAAACCCTGCCTGTGAAATCATACGAACCCACCGCCGAAGATCCGGACTCTCATGCTCGCTGCGCCGTCGCGCTCTCTCCTGTTATGATTTGCGGCGTTCATGTTTCCAAGTTCCCATCTGCTCATGCGGGGACGCGGGCCGGCAGCCGAACTGCGTTCGGCTAGACAGCCGGGGGCGGCTGTCCCTACGCCACTCGGTGTGGCTTTGACACTTCTCGCCACGCTGGCGGTTTCCTCTCGGCTTGGCGCGCTGCCGGCTCCTAAGACGCCACCTGCTCTGCCTTCCGTCCACATGGTCCAGCAATCGATTCCCATGGCTGACGGCGTCCGCCTCGCCGCCACGCTCTACATGCAGGACAACACGAAGCCCGGCGAGAAATTCCCCGCCCTCCTCGAATATCTCCCTTATCGCAAAGACGACGCCACCGCCGAGCGCGACTATCCCATCCACGCCTGGTTCGCCGCCCACGGATACGTCAGCGTCCGCGTCGATATCCGCGGCTTCGGCGCCAGTGAAGGCACGCCCACCGACCGCGAATATTCCGAGCGAGAGCAACTCGACGGCGAGCAAGTGATCGCCTGGTTAGCCTCTCAGCCATGGTCCACGGGCGCAGTAGGAATGTTCGGCATTTCCTGGGGGGGCTTCAACTCCATCCAGATGGCGATGCGTCATCCGCCCGCGCTTAAGGCCATTCTCGCCGTCGACGCCACCGAACAACTTTTCCACGACGACGTCCATTACATCGACGGTATGATGCACTTCGACGAGTTCGAGCTCAACATGGACCTCGCTCCCTCCATGCCCGGCGCGCCCGACTACTCGCTGGACGAGAAAATCCTGGGCCCACGTTTCGAATCCGCGCCCTGGTCGCTGCTCTATTTCAAGCATCAGCGCGATGGCGAGTTCTGGCACGCGCCCGTCCGCCCGCTGCGCGAAATCAAGATTCCCTGCTTTTTGATCGGAGGCCTGCTCGACGGCTATCGCGATTCCATCCCGCGGATGTTCGAGCAAGTCAAAGCGCCGGTGAAAGCCATCGTCGGCCCATGGAATCACACCTTCCCCAACGATGCCGAACCCGGCCCGCCAATCGAATGGAGAGATCAGGCCCTCCGCTGGTGGGATTACTGGCTCAAGCACCGCAACACCGGAATCATGGAAGAACCGCCACTCTCCATTTATATGCAAGACTGGCACGCGCCCGATCCTCACCTGAAGACGGTGCCCGGAACATGGCGCGGCGAGAGTGGCTGGCCCCCCAGAAACGTTGCCAACACAACCCTCTTTCTCTACGACGCCCACGTCCTCTCGACCGAACCCGCCAAGTCTGCCAGCCATCAACTCCGCTACATACCATCGATTGGCGTGGAGTCGGGATTCTGGTGGGGAGAGTTGTTGACCGATCAGCGTCCGGTCGACGCCTTCAGCCTCGTCTACGATTCCGCTACGCTCAAAACCGACCTCACCATGCTTGGACGCCCCCACGCCTTGCTCCAGGTAAGTTCGTCCGCGCCGCAAGCCGACTGGTTCGCCCGGCTCTCCGATGTGGCCCCCGACGGCACCGTCACCCAGGTCACCGGAGCGGGACTCAACGGCGCGCAGCGCGACTCTGCCTCCGACCCTAAAGAATTAGTGCCCAACCAGACCTACCCGCTCGATATAGAAATGCACCTCGCCAGCTGGACGTTTCCCAAGGGCCATCGCATTCGCCTGGCAGTCTCGAACGCACTCTGGCCCATGGTCTGGCCAACTCCTTATGCGATGACGACCACTCTGCAACTCGGCGGCGATACTGGATCTCGCCTGATGCTCCCGCTCGTCCCTCCGTCGATGTACGCCGCTCCCCGATTCGCGCCTCCCCAGGCATCGGAACAACGCAGCGACGTTCAGTCCGCCGGCTATCCCTGGCCCGGCGATTGGAAGACCGAGCGCGACGAACTTAATGGGAAAACAAAAGTGACGTGGAGCGGAAAGTCCGAAGAAACCTACCCCTGGGGAAAAGAAACCGATTTCGAAGGCATAACCTACACGGCTGACGACAACCATCCCGAGAGCAGCGGCGTCCAAGGCGAAGCTGAAATCGCCATGGCACTCAAGGAACAGACCCTGATCTGGCAAGGCCATCTGACCCTGACCAGCGACGCGCAAAACTTCTACTACAAATACACCCGCCAGCTATTCAAGGACGGGCAGCCTATCAAGCAGAAGACGTGGCAGGAAACGATTCCCAGGGACCACCAGTAAAATCCCATAGCAGTCTGCGCGCCGAAAGCGAATTCTGCCGGTTACTTCGGTGACCTACCCGGCATTCTGGATAACGTTTACGCTGACTACGTGAAGGAGTAATCGATGCGACCCCCCATTGTAACCGCGCTCCGGGCGCGCTTTTCCGGAGTGATTGTCTTACGAACGATTGTCTCAAGAACGATTGTCTTAGGAGTGTTTGTCTTAGGAACGATCGTTTTCTCCCCATCGTTTTCTCTCGCCCAAGAACCGTCGGACGTGACGCGGAAGATAGTGAGCAAAGTGGTCCCGGATTATCCCGAGCTAGCCCGAAAAATGAAAATGATTGGAACCGTCAGGGTGGAAGTCACAGTTGCGCCCAACGGAAAGGCTAAATTCACGCAGGTGGTTGGGGGCAGTCCGGTCCTGGCAAAGGCCGCGATCGATTCAATAGAAAAATGGAAGTGGGCGCCGGCTCCGCAGGAAACTAAAGAGCTCATAGAACTCAATTTTCATCCCTAGTTACTGCGCGCTGCAATCTCCGCGGCTAACTCTCGCTGCCAGTACGCCAACGCTCCTGCCCTAATCCACTCTTCAAATCCGCCGCCAGCAACCGGTGAAACAAGTGTTCCCCGGCTTCCCGACGCACCGAGAGGCGCCCCGCCCCATAAGCACGCGACTTCAGTCCCCGCTGCACGGCCTCGCAAATCCCCAAATCCTCATCCTGGACCCGATTCCCGACCGCGACACTCCCTTCGTTGTAAGCGCGCGCCGCCTCGCTAACATCGTTAAAGTAAAAATCGAAAATCACTCGGCAATGGTCCACATCGATTGGAAGGACCAGATTTGTATCCAAATAACCCTCGTAGCAGTTGAACATGAAATTCGGATGCAGCCAGAAATACCAGGCGCGGTCGCCCCGACGCGTGGTGCCCGTGGCCGCGTCCTCCTGAGAACTCACCATCGGACTCGACTGCAAACAATACCGATCCTCGTTCTCGATGGTGTAATGCTTGTAATCCAAAACCGAATTGAGTCCCTTATGCAGGTGCGGCACATGATAGCCACCATCGAGATAGTTATCGACAAACACTTTCCAGTTACAGTGGATGTCATAAGTCTGACTAGTGAAGTAATGCAGCTCAGTCAATCCCAGGGGAGCCACGCGCTTCACCAATCCACCTAGAAACGCAGCTAGCGGAGCTGCGTCCGCATCCAGATTCACAAACACAAACTGCTCCCACGTCTCCACTTTCACCGGAACCAGCCCATTGTCCTTGCGTTCGAAGTTTTTCACCCCATCGAACTCCGGCATCCCCTTGAGAGCGCCGTCCAGGCCGTAATTCCATCCGTGATAAGGACAGTGCAAAATCGACGCCTGCCCGCACGGCTCCGTCACCACCGCCGCCGCATGATGCCGGCACACGTTGTAAAATGCGCGCAACACTGCATCATTCCCGCGCACCGCCACCAGCGGCTCTCC
>DATFZT010000185.1:0-3365 GCA_035314185.1 Terriglobales bacterium | reverse complement strand
TTACGATTCTTGCTGGGAGAAGCAGCGCAAGCAGCCGTGCGCTGTGATGCGGACTGGAGACGTCGGTACGTGCACTTGGCGATGCGTCGGCAAAGAAACATCGCCAAAGTGGCCATGGCCCGCAGACTCGCAGTTCGGCTGTACTGGATGTGGCGGAACGGATGGGAATATTCGCAGTGGGTCAAGTTCAGTTCGCACGCGGGACAGCTCGGTACCGGACATGGCGTGAACTAGAACGCCGTGCAAATGAATGAGCATCCCGCTCCCTCGCAAGAGGGAGTTTGAAGTAATAATCATGGTCGATGTTTTGATCGGAGAGATGTTTGGGTCGGACTGAAAAACCGACCGCTAGATTACAGGCGAGCCGTGGTCATCAACGCCGCAGCCAAAGAATATGGTCAACGGACACACTTTCAGGAGTGCCCGGAGAAGTGCGCGCAAAAACAGTTTGACAAGTCCGACATTGTTAGAGATGTCCGGTACTTCGCTATACGTCTGAGTGACCGCTCGATGATTGTGTCCGAGGATAGTATCCGAGTGGCTTACCACCCGGAAATTGGTCCGAACAGTCAATATAAGCGCGTTAGAACGAAGCCGCCCGGCGGCCGACGCTACGCGTGAGGCGAACAGAGCAGGGGCTACTTGATGGTTGAGCTATGTTTTGGGTCACAAGGAGGTCCCTGTGACCCATCTACGCAAAATGATGCTGGAGGAACTCCAGCGTCGTAATTACTCTGAAAATACCACACGCTGTTATATTCACACCGTTGAAGATTTTGCCCGGCGCTTCCGGCGTCCTCCCGACCGTTTAGGTCCCCAGCACATTCGCGAATACCAAGCCGAGTTGTTTCAGAAACGGAAGTTGTCACCGGGCACCGTTGCGCTACGCCTCGCGGCACTCCGATTCTTCTACACCAAAACCCTCAAGAAGGCCTGGAGCATCGCCGAGACTCCCTATCCGAAAAAAGTATTTCACCTACCAACGATTCTCAGCCAGGAAGAAGTCGCGCAACTCATCGACGCGGCTCGTACTCCTGGCCATCGCACCATACTGATGACGCTTTACGCCACCGGAGCACGGAACGCCGAGTTGACACGCCTGAAAGTCAGCGACATCGACAGCAAGAGGATGGTGATTCACGTCCAAGGCGGCAAGGGACGCAGAGATCGGGATCTCATGCTCAGCTCAAAGTTGCTCGACGAACTGCGTGCCCATTGGCACCGGTTGCGACGAAAGCCCAGCGTATGGCTGTTTCCTGGCAACCGCAACCATAGCGGTGATCAGCCGATCGATACGAAGACCGTCTGGCACGCCTGCCAGAAAGCCGCCCAGCGAGCGGGCATCCAGAAAAGGGTCCATCCCCACACGCTGCGTCACTGCTTCGCCACTCATCTGCTCGAGGCCGGCGCCGATCTCCGCACCATTCAGATCCTGTTAGGCCATCGCGATCTCAAAGAGACCACTATCTACCTGCATCTTTCGCAGCGCCATCTCCACGCCATCCCGAGTCCTCTGGACTCGCTGAAGCTGAAAGACAGATTAGCGCAGGAGGAGTAGATGAGCCGGCCGCCCCTCGAGGTGGCCGATCTCATCCGCACCGCGGGAGCTACTTTCCTCGAACGAAACCGCCGCTGGCTCAGTTGGAAGCACGTTAAAGTGCTGCTGGCCATTCGGCGGTGTCGCACCGCCGCACTGGGCGGGCATCTTGACGAGTGCACCCACTGCGGGCATCGGGCCACCATCTCCTACAACAGCTGCCGGAATCGCCACTGCCCGAAATGTCAGACCGCTGCCCGGGAACGGTGGCTCGCAGCCCGTCGCTCGGAACTTCTCCCTTCGCGTTACGTCCATGTGGTCTTCACACTGCCTCGTCAACTGGCACCACTGGCGCTACAGAACAAAAAGGTCATCTATGGCCTGCTGCTCCGAGCCAGTGCAGAAACGCTTCTGAAAGTCGCCCGCGATCCCAGACACCTCGGTGCCGAGATCGGCTTCTTCAGCGTGCTGCATACCTGGAACCAAAAGCTCCAGCTTCACCCCCATGTCCATTGCGTCATTCCTGCCGGCGGCCTGTCGCTCGATCACACCCACTGGGTTCCATCACGCGATCGGTTCTTTCTTCCCATCCGTGTGCTCCGTCGCGTTTTCCGCGGCAAGTTCGTTGCCGGTCTCCGGCAGGCCTTCCAAAAAGGTCAACTCAACTTCCAGGGGGATCTGACACTGCTCGCTCAGCCGAAAATCTTCGCCGCCTGGTTAAGGCCGCTGTTCCGAAAAGACTGGGTGGTCTACGCGAAACGACCCTTCGGTGGCCCCGAATATGTGCTCCAGTATCTGGGCCGCTACACCCATCGCGTGGCCATCTCCAACCATCGCCTGGTTTCCTTTGCCGATGGCCAAGTCACTTTCCGCTGGCGCGACTCCGCTCACCACAACGAACAGAAGTTGCTGACTCTTTCGCTCGATGAATTCCTGCGCCGCTTTCTCTTGCACCTGCTCCCCAAAGGTTTCGTGCGCATCCGCAACTTCGGCTTCCTGGCCAACCGCCGACGCGCCCTTCTCCTGCCGCTTGGCTTTCATCTGCTCGGCGCGGCACAAGAACCGCCAGCCCAACCAGACGCCTCATCCACCCTAGACTCCACCGATCTTTGGCGCTGCCCCAAGTGTGGTGGGCCGATGAAGGTCATCGAGAGGCTTACGGCTGCCGAGATCCAGCTCCGTTCTCCCCCTGCTCTGGTCACCGCTGCCGCATGAAACCACATTCCACAACACCAACCCTTTGCGTGTGTCGGCACGCTCCGTCTTCCTGCGCTTTGCCGCTCTTCAAACCGCGTCTTGCTGCTTTCTTGAGCCTGCGCTTCGCAACAGCTTTGCGCTTACGTCACTTTTCCCTCTCCCCGTGCCGCCCGCTGTGCTCCCGCGCACAGCTCCCGCGCATCTCCCCACCACCCCTCCGCTCAATTGAATTCCCATAGGGCCCGCGCCCGCCGCAATCACGGGCGGCTTCGTTCAAACGGCTTTATCGAAAGCGCGCCAGAACGCCGTGCTCACCTGCCCGTTTTCCCTGAAAGCGCGCCTCCGATAAAGCACTAGCGTTAATCGGGCGTTGAGTCGAAAATACGCGCAACGCCGACACTACACAGCAGCACTCGCGTGGAGAAACGAATGCGTTGTAATCTTGATTCATGGAACAAAACCAAATCTTCACCGCAAGACTCTTGCCGAAGGAGAAATGGTCCATTTGCCCGAGATGCGGCGGAGATGTGCCTGAATTTGAGTTCTCACAACAATTCCAATCGAAGATTTCAGATTTGGCAGACAGGGGCCGCAGAGTCGAAATCATGTTAGAGCTACGCCGTGTGAGTGG
>DATFZT010000184.1:0-16259 GCA_035314185.1 Terriglobales bacterium | reverse complement strand
ATCCCCTCGGTAATGTTCATTTGTCGATGGCTTGCGCTTCTCACCGCAGTTCATCGGATCTTGGACCACGGGAGCGGGCTTTCTCCAAATGAGTTTAGCAGGACGAAGGCGCCGACCCGCGCTGGAAGCATTCACAGGGCGAGGATGTTATGTGGGTAATTTGATGACTGCAGAAGCCGCATTAGCCCCTGCCGGAAGCCATGCGCATTGAGAGTTTCACCGACACAAACGCCAGCAGCAGCGCCATCGCAACCCAGATCGCCGCCGACTCCATACCCCCATGCAAGATCGGTGGCGTCACGGACGGCAGGAACGAGGACAAGGACCAAGATGTTGGAAACCATGTCGTCTTTGACGCTCTCCCCAACTGCGCGATGGCCACAATTCCCGCAACCAGAACCAGACCCACCGCCAGGCCCGCAACCACCAAGCCAGGCAAAGCGCGCTTCCAAGGGAACGGAATGGGCGGCGGCGCTGCAGCCTCGCGCCGAACCGCATCCATGACGGAGACGGCGAAGCCCGACGACGGGAGGATTTCATCCTCACTGGAAAGAATACGATTCATCTCGTCTTCGTCATATCGAATCAAGCGTCTCATCATGCCTCCTTCAACCGTGGCACAGCCAACCGTTGGGTAAGTTTTCCTCGCAAGATCTCGCGTCCGCGAAACAGTCTCGCCTTAACCGTACCCTCGGGCAGGCCAAGGCTTCGCGCCGCGCTGGCGACGTCCATCTCGTGAAAATAAAAAAGAATCAATGCCTCGCGATACTTCGGCGGCAGAGCCAAAACCGCGCGCCGCACCGCCAAATCGCGGTCCTCGTCCTCGAGGCCTCCGTCAGATGCGCGCGCGTCCGCAGGTTCGGCAATGTCGTCGAGCGACACTGACACAGTTCGTGCCGGGATGCGCCTCAGTTCCGAACGATACAGGTTCGTCGCCAACGCAAAAAGCCAGGTGGAAAAGACCGCGTCCTTCCGCCACTGGCCGAGCCCGCGGTAAGCGCGCAAGAAAGCCTCTTGCGCCATCTCTTCGGCGCGGCCGCGATCGCGGCAGAAGCGGTAGCCCAGGTTGATCAGCGGTCCCTGCCAGCGGCGGACAATTCCCTCAAAAGCAGCAATGTCGCCCGCCAGGACTCTTTCCACATCGGCTTGGTCGTCGCTGGCGCTCACCCTGGACTTGCCTCAACGGTATGACACTACCAATCTGCGGACGGTTGCATTATTTGAAAAATGGACCCCGGACCAAGAAAATGCAACCGAAACCGCGGAAGGCCGGTCCTACCTGACGTAAGCAGAAGAACTTCAAGGAGCTGGCCATGGCATTCGATATCGACAACAACGCCGTCGGGGTGGTAGCAGTTGCCATACCCGTCGTAGGTAGTATTGCCCTATTCTCTTTTCTGGCCGTCGCCGCATGGTCCGATGCGCGCCGCAGAGAGAGAGAGGCATACTACAAGAACGAAACGCTGAAGAAAATCGCGGAGAGCTCAGGAGAAGGCGCCAAGGCCGCGATCGAACTGCTGCGTGAACAGAATAGGAGCGTCACAAAACGCCGCCTCGAAGCCATGAAGCTGGGCGGCTTGATTACGGCCGCCGTCGGCATCGGGGTCATGGCGCTTCTGCATGGGCTTGTGAACGACGAACCGGTTTACCTCGCCGGACTGATTCCGTTGTTGATCGGCCTAGCCATGCTGACGTATACGTTCCTCCTCGCACCCAAAGAAGTGGAGTGAGAGAACGAACGCTCCAAGCCAGCCTTTTTGAATCGCGTCTCGTATCAGGGCATCGCTTCAGCGATGCCGGAGGCACGTCGAAATGAGGCGCCCCTTCAGGGGCTGGGTGTAAATTCGCTTTTCAGGGCAGCACGATCCCGGCGTGCGCGGCGATGGTCTGCACTATAATGAATTGTTGGCAGCCGGACCGGGCGGTCGCTGTCGCAAGACAGAGGAAAGTCCGAACTCCGCAGAGCAGTGTGCCGGATAACGTCCGGGAGGGTGGCCCATCCTTGCGTTCTTTGCAAGGGTGGGTTGATTCGACGGAAAGTGCCACAGAAAACATACCGCCCGAGCTGCAAGGCTCAGGTAAGGGTGAAAAGGTGCGGTAAGAGCGCACCGCCGCCGCAGTAATGCGGCGGGCAGGGCAAACCCCACACGGAGCAAGACCAAATAGGGAGGAAGTTCAGCGCAAGCTGGACGCGTGCCGGCTCGGCGCGCCACCACCTCCGGGTAGGTCGCTTGAGCCGCGCAGTAATGCGCGGCCCAGAGGAATGACCGTCCTGCCGCAAGGCAGACAGAATTCGGCTTACAGGTCCGGCTGCCATACACTTCGCTTTCAATCACTTCCAATTGGGACTCATCTAAATCCAGCCCTGGTTGTGCGCATCTGGATTCGTTGGGCGCTGTGCCTGGTAGAGAGTGTCAGGAAAGTGCACATTTCAGGCGCTACCGCATGACACTGCAGGTGCACTCACCAAGCAAGTTCTGCTACCATGACCGTTCGATGAGGTGGCCATGCCCCAATTTGTGATCGAGCGTGAGATCCCGGGCGCAAGTAGTTTATCGGATGCGGAACTGCAGGCAATCGCCAGAAAATCAGTAGGCGTGCTGAAGGAGATGGGACCGGAAATCAAGTGGCTCCACAGCTACGTCGCCGGCGATAAGTTCTATTGTGTGTACCTGGCGCCGGACGAAGAAACCGTTCGGGAACACGCACGCCGCGGAGGTTTTCCGGCGAATCGCATCTCGGCGGTGCGGCGCCTGATCGATCCCAACACCGCAAATTGAGTTAAGCAGAGTCTCGAGTCCGAAGACCTGGTTGCGCGTCGCCGTCAAGCGCCTCGCGGACCGCTTGCTCGACCGGCATCGCCCAGCCTTCCATCCACGCCGTCAGACCTGCAGCATTGCCAAGCGTTCGGCGCGCGAATTCCAAGGCCTTCTCCAGCCTGGGTTGTTCGGTCGGCGCGAGCGGCGCGCCCAATCGTTGGCGAAGAGCGGCGGCGGCTCCTGCCAGGTGCAGCGATTGTTCTGCGTTCGATTGCGCCGCGGCACTTGCAGCGAGACATTCGAGCGCCCGGGCGATGCCGCGTTTGTGACCCAACTCCTGGAACATCCGGATGCTTTCGCCGTAAAGGCGGCGCGCTTCGGCGTCGTTCCCCTGATCGCAGCTTAGGCTCGCCAGATCGGAGAGGGCGCTGGCAATTCCCCAGCCGTCCCGCAGTTCGCGGAACGCTGCCAGACTCTGTTCGCAAAATGAGCGTGCGGCGACCAAGTCCGCTTTTTCCCGCGCGACGTCGCCCTGGTAATTCAGTGTCCAGGCGACACCGGCGCCATCTCCGGCCTTGCGGAACATGGTCAGGCACTCGTCGTAAAGCGAGGATGCGCGCGCATATTCGCCCTGCAACTTGGTCACGTTGGCGAGATTGCTGAGGGCGCGGGCGATACCGGCGGAATCGCCGAGGTCCCTCCATATGGCCACACAGCGCCCGAAGAGCAAAGCTGCAACATCGAATTCGCCGCGATCACGAGCGTTGACGGCCAAGGCGTTCAGTGCGACGGCAACGCCGCGCTTATCGCCCAGCTCGAGACAAGTGTCGAGACTTTCTTCCAGCAGTTGCCGCGCAGAGCTGTAATCGCCCTGCCCACCCGCCAGAACTGCGCTCGCAAACAGCAGGCGCGCGCGCAGCTTCGGATGCGCCGCAGTTCCTTCCAAAGCAAGTATCTTGGCGATGCCATCTCGGCCCTCCGTGAAATGTTCCCGCGTTTCCCAGAAGCGAAACAGGGCGGCGCCGAGGCGGAGGCCCCACTCGGCCTCCCCGGTTTTGATCAGATAATCGAGCGCCAAGCGGAAGTTGTCGTGCTCAATCTCAAATCGGTCGAGCCATTCGGGGTGAGCGACCACGTCCTCGGCGCCTTCCTCGGCAAGCACGAGGTAGTAAGCAGCATGGGCGCGGCGAGTCGCAGATTCATCGTCGCTTTCGGCCAGGCGTTCGAGTGCATACTCGCGGATGGTGGAGAGCATCCGGAATCGCGTTTCCGCATCGACTTGTTCCACCTGCTGCGCCAGGCTCTTGTCCACCATGGAAGCCATGCCGTCGAGTATGTCGAGGCCCAAGTCGTTCTTCGTATCGCACACGGCTTCCACGCCCTCCAGCGTACAGCCGCCGGTAAACACGGAAAGCCTCCGGAAGAGAGTCTGTTCAGCGGCATTGAGCAAGCCATGACTCCAGTCCACGGTGCTGCGAAGAGTTTGTTGCCGGGTCGGCAGGTCGCGGGCACCGCCGGTCAACAGATTCAGACGGTTTTCGAGGCGGGCCAGCATGGCGGACGGCGGAAGCAGCTTGATGCGCGCCGCCGCCAGTTCGATGGCCAGAGGCAGGCCATCAAGGCGAGCGCAGATGGCCGCCACCGCAGGTGCATTTTCCTTGGTGAGCGTGAATTCGCGCTTTACCGCCTGCGCGCGTTCCACAAAAAGCGCAACCGCTGGAAGGCGAGAGAGCACTTCCAGGGGCGGAATGGATTTGAGGTTGGGCAGCGCAAGAGGTGGCACAGGAAATTCATGTTCGCCATAGAGGTGGAGCGGCGCCTGGCTTGTTACCGCGATCTTGAGCTTCGGGCCGGTAGTGAGCAACTGCGTTATCACCGGCGCGGCGGAGACGAGGTGCTCGAAGTTGTCGAGCAAGAGAAGCATCGGCTGATCCAGTCCGCTCACGTAATCGTTCAAGCTTTCCTGCGACGACCGATTCCCGGTTTCGCGCACCCCCAATGCTTGCGCAATCGTGGAAGCGATCAAAGCGGGATCGCTCACCGCTGACAGCGGGACAAAGCAAACGCCCCCTGGAAACCCGGCGGCAGCATCGGCCGCTACCTGCAGGGCGAGCCGAGTCTTCCCGATGCCGCCCGGACCGGTGAGGGTCACGAGTTGCACGTCCACGCGGCTCAAGAGCTGACGGAGAGCAGTCGCTTCGTGTTCGCGTCCAATGAATGCGGTACGTTGCACTGGCAGGTTGTTGGGACGAGACTCCGAGGGGCGCGCGGACGCCTCGGCGAGACGGTCGCGCACCGCGGCGAGGTCGCGAGCCAAATCCTGGGTGGAGGCGTAGCGCTCCTTGGGGTCTTTGGCCAGGCAGCGCTCCACGATCCAAAGGAAGGGAGGGGGCGCTTGCAGCATTCTGGAACCGAGACGCTCCGGTTCATCGCGAAGGATGGCGGCCGTGGTCTCCGCATGAGTCTTTTTCCGGAATGCAGAAAATCCGGTGACCATTTCGTAGAGCACCGACCCGAAAGAAAACTGGTCCGAACGAAAATCAACTTCTCCGCCTGTGACTTGCTCCGGTGACATGTAGCCGACCGTGCCCATCACCGTTCCCTGCTCCGTGATCGAGGTCGAAGCGTCCGAATCCGGGGTCGGGTTAACCCCCAGCAGTTTCGCCAGACCGAAGTCCAGAATCTTGGCCGTAGCGTCGCCAGAAACCATCAGATTCTCCGGCTTCAGATCGCGGTGAACGATTCCGATCGCGTGCGCTTTAGCGAGTGCGTCGGCAATCTGCGCTGCGATTGCGACAGCTTTGCGGAATGGAATCGGGCCAGCGGCCAACAATTCCCGCACCGTCTCTCCAACCACCAGTTCCATGGAGATGTAGCATGTTCCGTTCACGTGACCGAGTTCATAGATCGTGACGATGTTTGGATGATTGAGCGCGCAGGCGGCGCGGGCTTCCTGCTCGAAGCGCGACAAAGCTTCCGGTTGCGAGCCGCGCTCCAGCGAAAGAGTCTTGATGGCGACTTCGCGTTCGAGGCGAGTGTCCTTGGCGCGATAAACCTCACCCATGCCGCCGGAGCCCAATCGCTGGAGAATCTCGTAATTTCCGAAGTTCGTACCCGGCGACAAGGTGGACGGCAGGGATGATGGAGTTTCCGGCGGGTTCATGGACCTCGGTGTGGCGCAGCTATCGGCCTGACAAGGTTGGCTGCTGCGTGATTTGTTTTGAATTCTTACTCGCCGCCGCGACGAGTCTCCGCAGCAGCACTCCTGAGTGCGTTTATAATACCCCAGATCTCAGGAGACGATTCATGGATGTTCGATCGTTGCAGCGCCCGCTGAAAGACCGGTACCGGCAAGATCCGACGAGTTCCCGAATCACGCTGACCGCGCGCGGCAGTCAGGCCGACGCGCCCATCGCCTGCTCGGTCGACTTGGGGCGGGCGATCTACAATGCGCAAGCGCACCAAGGTGTTGGTGGGGCAGGTACCGGAGCCTGCTCTGGGGACCTGCTGTTGGGTGCGCTCGCCGCCTGCGCTCAGATCACTTGCCAAATGGTAGCTGCTGCGATGGGAATACCTACCGAGGGAATTGATGTCAGGGTCGAGGGCGATCTGGACCTGCAAGGAACGCTGGGAATATCGAAGGAGGCCCCGGTCGGATTTCAGGGCATCAGAGTCATTTTCGACGTCCGCGCCCCGCAGGCAACGAAGGAGCAACTCAGTGCGTTGCAGGCAAAAACGGAACAGTATTGCGTGGTGATGCAAACCTTGCAGAGTCCGCCGAAGATTGAGCACACATGGACGCAACGGTGATCGCCCTCACAGGTCCGCTGCCACAACATCCGATATATCATTTCGATTGAACATTGAGCCCCCAAGTGCTTTGGTTTCCGACAAGCGTTACCGCATGACCGTGCACTTCCCCGAGCTTGTAGCGGTTCCACCTGCAGTCGTGATGGCAATCTCGCCCGTCTTCGCTCCAGTGGGCACCATGGCGGTGATCTGGGTGTAAGAGTTAACCGTGAAGCTTGTTGCCTGGATACCCCCGAAGGTAACGGTCGAGTCTGCCGTGAAGCTCACGCCGGTAATCGTCACAACCGTTCCCACCGGACCGCTGGTTGGAGTGAAACTCTTAATCTACGGGATCACACGGAACATCTTGTTGCTCTGCAAGGTGCCGCTCGAGGTTGTGATGGTCACGAAGCCAGTGGTCGCTCCACTGGGAACTTTAGCCGTCAGATAAGTGCCGGATTTCACACTCCGTGTGGCGAGAGTTCCGTTGAAGGAAACCGTGGTTGACTTTGTGAAACCTTGCCCCAGGAACTCAATGGTTTTTCCTACTTTGCCGGAGTAGGTCACCGCTTCCACGAACGGGCTTAAGCCCGGGACAGACAGGTCGAAGACCGTGCCACAGCCGGAAGAGCCCTGAATGAGGTTACAGCTGGTATCGGCGCCCCCTACGATCGTTGCGCCGTAGAGGTTTCCGTCGGTGCCTTGGATCAGCCCCGCTAAGGGGTAGTCGCCGTCAGTGCAATTCAGTTGCGCGCAAAAAGTGTACGGTGTCGTCACTGTACCCTCCGGCGTGATTGCGAAGACGGTGCCGAATTGCCGGTACACTGTGCCGTAGAAATTTCCATCGGCGGCTTGCACCAACCCCGCGTAGGCGTACTGCCCGACAACACCCAGCGTCGTCAGCGTACCGTCGGGCGTCATTTGAAAGACAGTGCCACTGCGAGCCGCTGTTCCGTAAAAGTTCCCGTCGTCGCCTTGCACCAGCGCGCCGGCGGGGGAACCGCCGACCGTGGCCAGCGTCGTGGATTTGCCTTTCGGCGTGATCTTGTAGACTGTCCCACCCCCAAAGCCAGCCCCGCCCACGAATGTCGTCCCGTAGAAGTTCCCATCCGTGGCTTGAATCGGCGGGCTCATCGGCGCGCCGCCGTCCGTGCAGCTGGGTTGCGAGCAGAAGTTGTAAAGCGTGGTCAGCGTCCCGTTTCGCGTCATTTTGAAGAACGTGCCGGCGTTGTTGGCACCGCCTTCCTGCGCGGTCCCATAAAAGTCCCCGTCAGTGCCTTGCACGACCCCGTTCGGAAACGAGCCGTCCGCGCCCTTAAAGTTGTGCAGGGTAGTCAGCGCGCCCCCTGGGGTGACTTTGAAGACCGTGCCACAGGTCTGGCCGGGGTTGTTGTTGCAGCCAGAATAAAGGCCGCCCCCCTGGGTTGCCCCGTAGAAGTTGCCGTCGGTGGCCAGAAAGAGCGGGCCGCCGCCCAAGGGAGTTCGGGCGCCGTCGGTACAGCCAGGCTGGGAACAGAAGTTGTAAAGCGTCGTCAGCGTGTCGGTTGTGAGATCTAATTTGAAGACCGTCCCAGCGCTGTTGAGACCGCCCGCACCAGTCATCCCGTAGAGGTTCCCATCCCTACCCTGGGCCAGGGCTACATCGGGTTCAGCGCCGTCCGCAAAGTTAAAACTTGCCGGTGTGGTGAGGGTTTGCGCATGTGAAGAAATCGCCGGCGCGGCGCAGAGTAGAAAGACGATTATTTGCCCCCGTACAAATCTCAACAGCCCGCAGGTCCGTAGTGTTCTCATGAAACCCTCGTTGTGGTAGGCCACCTTCATTTCCCCGTCCCCTTCACCGACACCGTCTGCGGGCTGTTGTTGGCGCTGTCGGACAACGTCAGGGTCGCGGTGCGCGTGCCCGTCGCTGCGGGTGTAAACGTGACTGAGATGGTGCACGTGCCCTTGGCCGGCACGCTCCCGTCGCAAGAGTCTGTTTCGGCGAAATCTCCCGGGTTGGCGCCTGTGAACGCAATACTGTTTATGGTGAGCTTGGTCGTGAGATTATTGTGAAGCGTCACTTTTTTAGCCGCGCTTGTCGTCCCCACCGTTTGCAGTGCGAATGTCAGCGAGCTTGGAGACACCCCCGCCTGCACCAGGCCCTTGCCGGTCAGCGGTACGTTTTGCGGGCTGTCCGCGGCATTGTCTGTCAGGGTGAGGCTTGCGCTTCGGGAGCCGATCTGGCTCGGCGCAAAAGTAACGCTGATGGTGCATTTCTTTCCGGGCGCCAGACTCGCAGGGCAATTGTTGGTCTGCGCAAAGTCTCCCGCATTCGTGCCGGTGATCGCGATGTTCGAGATTGTCAGATTTGCCGTGCCCGAGCTCGTGAGCGTAACTTTTTTCGCCGCGCTCGTCGTGTCGATCGCCTCATTCCCGAAAGACAGCGAAGTTGGCGATAAGCTTGCCGAGGCCACCGTCGTAGGGGTAAGCAAGTAGCCATGAAACACGTTGTTGGCGTCCGCGTAGACTCCCGTGATGGCTGAGGAGTCGTTGATGCTCGCGCCGACAGTTCCCTGAAACATGCCTGAGCCTCCCGCGCCCGGAGCGTCGAAGCTCGTGATCGTGGCGTCAGTGGCGCGCTGGAACCCGTGAAACACCCCGTTGGCATCCTGGTAGACTCCCGCGATCACTCCCCCCGTGTTGATGCTTCCGGCGACAGTTCCGAACGTGCCCGCGCCTCCTGCCGCCGGAACGTCGAACTCGCTGATCGTACTGTCGGTGGTGCGAACGAAGCCGTGAATGGCAAAGTTCGGGTCCGCCCAGCTGCCGGCGATCACTCCACCCGCGTTGATGCTGACGGCCATCGTTCCTTGAAATTTAAGCCCCTTAACCTGCCCCGGGTTTGTGCCAGCCCCGGGAGCGTCAATAACAGTGAACGTGTCATTGGTGAAACGTGCGAAGCCATGGCTCACGTAATTGGCATCCCGGTAGTATCCCGTGATGGTCCCCGTCGTGTTTATGCTGAGGGGCTCGGTACCCTGAGCGTAGCCGGTGCCTGCGCCCGGAGCGTCGAAAGTGCTGATTGTGCCGCCGGCGGTTCTCACGAAGCCGTGATACACCAAGCTCGGGTCTCGGTACATTCCGGTGATCGTCCCGGCCGTGTTTATGCTCATGGGGATGGTCCCCGCATCCAGAGCCAGGTTCGCGCCCGGGGCGTCGAATTCGGTGAACGTGCCGTCGGCAGCGCGCACGAAGCCGTGATACACGCTTTTTGTGTCATCGACCATCCCCGTAATCACTCCTCCCGAATTGATGCTGATGGGGAAGGTTCCCTCGTTCTTGCCCGTGCCCGCGCCGGGAGCGTCGAAAAGGGTAACCGTGCCGTCGGCGGCGCGCACGAACCCGTGAGCTACATTGCCACTGCCTGCGAGGACGCAGAATCCCGCAATGATCCCCGCCTTGTTGATGCTGATGCCGCCCGTGCCCTGAAGGGCGGCCGTGCCTGCGCCAGGGCAGTCAAAGGCGGTGAAGGTGGGCCCGCTGCTATTCGCCGCTTCTAGGGAACCGTCCCTTTTGGCGGCTCGGTTCTGTTGCGGAACCATGAGCAGAAGAGAAAGCGTAAGCATCGTTGCCTCGGCCAGTTTAGTCATTTCTCCGCCTCCGACGCCCTTCAGGGAGCCTAACTTAGCATGGGATAACACTTATCCCAGAGGCACTGAGCGAAAATGATATGAAGTTGGTATCAAATCGGGGCCGATTGCAGGGTATTTCTGAAGTAATACCCAGTTGGGTACGGATTTAGGGAACCAGCTTACCAACTGGAACGAACTCCGATTTGCATCCCACCAGGCATCGGACTTTTTGGAACGCTCCCTGTTCTTCCGCACTAAGGGGGTGCGCATCGTTGCCGCTCTGATAAAACCGCGCATGGGCGCTGCGAAATTCGTCACTCCCGGCATAAGCCGCAATCAGACGAAAGTTCTTGTCGAATTCGTAATAAATGCGGCAACCCGGCGGGGTGATGCACTCCGTCACCGAAAGTCGAATGCTGCCACGTTCTACTGTGGGCTCCGTGGCCCAATTGAACTGGAACAATGTTTTATTCAAATCGCTCCGTGGAAACAACAGGCGCAACCTCTCCTGGGCGACCCCCATGCCGTGGATTTGAACGTCAGGCCGCTCCTCGGTGGAAGCGCCAAACACGCGGTCGGGATCAAGCACCACCAATGTCGCTTGGTGGTCATACTCGCTCACTCCCGCGGCAACGATCTCCTCTCTGCCATCGCCATCCAGGTCGGCCAAAATCATGTAAGTTAGGGCGCCAGAATGCCAATATTCCGAGACGGTTTTGCCATTGGCCTCCAGAAGCGCGATCTGACTGGGCCACCAGATATTATGGATGCTCGAAACGACGATTCGGAGAGGTCGCTTATCCGTTGCCTTCAGTACGCCAAGGGCCGCAGTTCTGAACGTCGCCGGACTCCCATTGAGTTCCGGCAGCTCCCTCCCGGGAATCCAGCGCCATTTCTCTTTCCCGCGATCGGAGTAGCAGATCAGCGTGGACGAGTGCGACTGCTGGTTGGCGGGGGTATAAAGGAAAAGAACACTCGTATGACCTTTGCCCTCCAGGTCCCCGAACCAGAGACGTGAACCTAGGCTCTTCTCGAAGTACCAGTCGCTCGTGAATCCCTCGGGAAAGACCTTTCTCCAAAGCTCCTTTCCCTCCGCATTCATAATCGTAAGCGTCGTAGCGTCCAGCCGCCCCGACTGAGGCAGATCATCCGCCCCCAGCACTCGCATGGAGATGTAACCCACAATGCCAATCGCAGCTATCGCGGCTGCCACCCTTAGGCCCCTGCGGGCGCTCACCTGCGGAATGGACCGCTGATCCTCGTTTGCAAGTCGCGATCCGGCGGTTTCCTCTTCGCGAGGTGTCGCTGCTATCCACCGCTTTTCTTGCGTACCATCGGCAGCGGGTACCGAACGATTGGGAAGGCTAATGACGATGGGGTCGGTCTTACCTTCCCCGTTGTAATAGGATTCCAGCGCACGGCGAAGCCGATTCATCTCGGTTGCTACATCTGCCGATCCCTTTGTCTTGGTCTCCTCTGGCCACAGTTCCCTGATCACCCGGTCAGGCTTCAGAGTGGTCTGCAAATCCATGTTGTTAAACAGAACTTCCAGCAGCTTCCTGAGCTGGCTCTTGCTTGCGAAGCTCTGGCTGCGCAGAATTCTATCGATCTGGTCGCTGATGGCGGTGCGATCCATAGCCGACGAACTTCACAGTATCAAGCGATAGTATCGCGCAAAGGTTAACTAAAAGACTAACTAGTAGATGGCATGTTCTGCCCGCGTGCTCACGATCTTGCCCTTCTCAACCGAGAGAGAATAAGCCGTTCCGCCATCGCCTGTCCACGATGCCAGGTCAAAGTGCCCACCCGCCGGAACCCTGTAGACGCTGATCCCCTGAAAAGTAAGCGGCTCACCCTGCTTGCAAGTCTTGGGCCTCTGCGTGGGCCGAAGAAAATACGCGCCTCTCCCGCTTCCCACCACCGTTCCCTTGCCATCCGGCTCCACCAGCACCGCCGATTTCTCGTCGATCGCAACTTCACGCGGAGACTCCGACCATCCATCTTGCATAATGCGAGCCAGAAAGCCCAGAGTGCGGCCCATGCGGTCCCGCGTCGCGAAATGCGAATCGGTCAACAGGTTCGCCAGGTGCGGAATCTTCAGAAATCCCCGAATCAGCGTTACCCGCTCGAAGTAGGGATTGGGCAGAACATCGATGGAAGCAAGGTCGTTGCCGTCGGGTTTATCTCCAAGAGCGCCGTAGACAAATTCCCCCTGCACCGCGAGGCCCGCGCTGGTGCCGCCGATCGGCTTGCCGGCGGCAACATTCGCGTTGATCGCGTCCTCGACCGGAGTGCCTTTCCAGGCGCGAATGTAGTGGCCCTGATCGCCGCCAGAAATAAATACCACTTCCGCTTGGCGAATAATCTCAGCCACGGCTGGATCCTGCGCGGCATGGCGATCGGGAATAACCAGCGTTGCCACCGAGTTTAGCTTGCACAGCCCGTTGACGTACGAGCTGTAGTCGTCGTCCCCGCTCGCACGCAGGATCAGGAAGTCACCGCCGTTGCCCTTCTGGCAAAGCCAGCGAAATGCTTCGTCAAGATCGCTGCCGCCGCCCATCATGGCCGTCCCGGCAGCGGGCTGAGTCCGGATATCGTTTTTGTTCCCGATGCGAAAGTATTGGTAGGACGCGGCGTGGGCGAAACTCGCTGCCAGCAATAGGGTAAGCACGGAAAAAGATCGTTGAAATGCGTTCATTTCCCCGATCACTATACCTCACGCTCGCAGTCGTACTTGTCGGGGTTAGTACACTATCCGCTGGAGAAGCGAGGCACTGGGTGGTCCAACATGTCTTCTGAAACCGGCGACCGGCAGATTCGCCCTGAACCTGTTCGCTCTGAACCAGGTCTTTGCGGGGACTGTCGGCATGCGCGACGGATCGAGTCCGACCGCGGATCGATCTTCTTCATGTGTGAACTTTCGTTTGAGGACTCGCGCTTTGCAAAGTATCCGCGCCTGCCCGTACTGGTTTGTAGCGGTTATCTCCCGAAGTAGTCGCTTTGCCAGCCGTGCCGATCGACCCTATAATTGAAGGTTGAGACGAGTCCGCGGCGCCGACCGTATCCCTGACTCGGGCTTTTACACGATCACTTCACCAAACACCAAGGAGAACTCTATGTCCGCACCCAGCCGTCGTCCGGAAATTCGTCGCCGCCGCACCCGCGCAGAAAAAGTCGCTAAGCTTCGCAAGCGCCTCGCCGCTGCGTCTGCTTCCACTGACAAAGACCGCCTCACCGCCAAACTCCATCGCGTCGGATTGGTTTCTCCGGGAAATCCGCTGATCAAGACCGCGTAGCTGAGTCGAAATCTAGAATTCCACCGTCACGAATCTCGCCGGACTCTTCCCCACATTCGTCAAGGTGTGGGTATAGTTCCCCGGCAACCATTTAATATCGCCGGCTTTGAATTTTCCGGGCATCGGGCCCATGCCGTCGACGTCGCTCCGTATATCAAGATCGGTGACCGCAACCAGCAGATGCGGGCCGTCGTGATGGTGGCTGGGCATGACGGCGTCCGGTTCGAGATTGACCTCGGTTACGCGCACTCCATCCTTCACGAAAAGAATCTTGCTGCGGCCCCCCGGGAACGTCTTTTCTCCGCTATCCTCCGCCCAATGCGACGGCGTCTGCCGCAATTTTTCATCCTGCACCAACTCAATCGTCACGTTGCGAAACGGCTGGTCGGAGAGATTTCTAGCGATGTGAGCAAAATTGCCCGGCGCAAACCGGGTATCGCCATCCGCAAACTTGACCTCCACCGGCGTCTTGCCCTCGACTTCATTGGAGATGTGAGCATCCCCGATGGTGACGTAGACATAGTCGTGGCGATGGCGATGCATCAGCGTCGCGGCATGGGGCGCGGCCTCGACCTTGAACGCGCGTATATATTCGTTTTCTATGGCCAAGTGGTGAGAGGGTTCAGCGGTTATCTCGACTTCGGGCGCGGTCTGTGCCGCCAGTAATGCAATCAGAAGAAGTGGAAGAAAGAACAGTGAGCGCTTCATGGCCGGAGATTGTAGCACCGCTGGAACTATCGCGGTGCAAAGCATCTGCGAGACGGTCGAGAGCGGCTGTCCCCACTTGGATCTAGCCGGAGTACACCATCTTCCCGCCGACAATGGTCGCAACCACTTTCCCCGTCAGCTGCCATCCATCGAAGGGTGTGTTCTTCGACTTCGAGAGTGACTTGGCGGCGGCGAAGGCCCACTTCTTCTTCGGATCGAACACGGTAACGTCGGCGACCGAGCCGCGGACCAGCGAACCCCGCCCGCGAAAATCGAGACAGCGCGCCGGACCGGCGGTGAAAAGTTCCACAATGCGGGTAAGCGAGATGCGCTTCTCGCGATGCAGCCGGGTGATCGCCAGCGCCAGCGCGGTTTCAAGTCCAGTGATGCCGAACGCGGCACGCTCGAATTCCATCTCCTTTTCGTGGGCGGCGTGGGGAGCGTGATCGGTGGCGATAGCGTCCACCGTGCCGTCCGCGAGCGCGGCCAGGATGGCTTCGCGATCCGAGACCGAGCGCAACGGGGGATTCATTTTGTAATTGCTGTCGTAGTCCCTCATGTCCTCGTCGGTCAGCGTGAAATGATGCGGCGTAACTTCAAAAGTCACGCGCGCTTTCGCTCGTTTGCCACGGCGCACGCTCTTCAGCGCGTCCGCCGTGGAAAGATGGGCGACATGCAGGCGAGCATTGGGAATTTGCATAGCGAGCTGCACGTCACGCTCAACGATCGACGCTTCGGCAGCCGCCGTCATGCCGCGCAACCCAAGCCGGAACGAACGCGCGCCCGCGTGCATGGAGCAATTCTCGGTCATGCGAGTGTCTTCGGCATGTTGCACCACCGGGAAATTCAGCTCCCCTCCCAGGACCAGGGCCTCGCGCATGATGCCGTCATCGAGAATGGGCTTGCCGTCGTCGGTGACCGCGATTGCTCCGGCGGAGTGCAGCGCGCGAAAGTCGGTGAGCGTGACGCCCTTGCTCGCGCGGGTCGCGGCAGCGATCGCAAAAACATTGATCACCGCGCCGCGTTCGGGCTGGCGCAACCACTCGATCCACTCGGCCGAATCGACCACTGGAACCGTGTTGGGCATGGTGCAGACAGAAGTAAAGCCGCCAGCAGCCGCGGCGGCCGTGCCCGTCGCGATCGTCTCTTTGTGCGTCTGGCCGGGCTCGCGCAGGTGAACGTGCAGATCAATGAAGCCCGGCGCGACGATCAGTCCGCGGGCATCGAATTTCTCGTCCGCGCTCCCCTTGATCTTGTTGGGAGCAGCAACTTCGGCCACACGGCCATCTTTCAGCAGCACGTCCATGGCGGCGTCGATGCGAGCTGCCGGGTCGATGAGCTGGCCGCCCTTGATCAGAAGACTGCTTGTGGAGCGTGAAGTCACGTCTCTCCTTGAGTTCTTCACCACAGTTCCTCACCACAATGACTTGATTTTCTCTGTGTCTCTGTGTCTCTGTGGTGAACGGTTTTTCATCGCATCTTTCCCATCGCCCGCGCAAGAATCGCCATGCGCGTGGGCACGCCGTTGCGCACTTCCTCCAGGATGCGCGCCTGAGCGCCGTCGGCAACTTCGCTGGTCAGTTCCAGACCACGAATGATTGGACCGGGATGCATCACGATCGCATCTTTCTTCGCCATCTTCAACCGGCCCGCGGTCATCTGGTAGCGCGCAATGTATTCCGGCAGATCGATCTTCAGCCCCGAGAGGCGCTCTTTCTGCACGCGCAGCAGCATAACCACGTCCGTGCCGCGCAGGGCGTCTTCAATGTGGCGGGTCACGCGCACGCCGGGCGCCAGCGTCGTCGCGATGTCCGGCACCAGTTCCGCCGGACCGCAAAGAATGATCTTCACGCCAAATTTGCTTAGCAGGTGGCACGCCGACCGTGCCACACGGCTGTGAAAGATGTCGCCGACAATCGCGACCTGCAAACCCTTGAAAGTTTTCTTGTTGCGCAGAATTGTGTAAGCATCGAGCAGCGCCTGCGAGGGATGTTCGTGGAGTCCATCCCCGGCGTTAATGATGGGCACGTCGACGTGCTGCGCCATGATGTACGGCGCGCCGGCATTGGGGTGCCGGATGACGATGATGTCGGCGC
>DATFZT010000183.1:0-29973 GCA_035314185.1 Terriglobales bacterium | reverse complement strand
ATCGCAGGAGTCATCGAAATTGTCGGCCGCGACTTGCCTACGACCAGTCCAGCGCGGGCCGTCGTCAAAGATGTTCGTCTGGAGATCACCCGTATCAGCCGCACCTTGACCGATCTTCTGGAAACGGCGAGGCCTCGCCGGCCCGAGGTTCGCCGGAGCAACCTCAATACCACGGTTGAACACGCTGTCATGCTGGCTCGCCAGCAGGTGCTCTCCAGACCAATCAAGATCGAACTGCAGAAGGCACCGGATCTGCCTGAAGTCGAACACGACAGCGATCAAATCCACCAGGTGCTTCTGAATCTGCTTCTGAACGCAGTCCAGGCCATGGAGGGAGCGGGCAGCGTACGGGTGGAGATCGGATCGAGGGAAGGTTATGCCAGTGTGCTTGTCAGCGACCCTGGTCGCGGCATCTCTCCTCAGAACCTGCCTAACATTTTTCGGCCCTTCTACACCACGAAAGGTAACGGCACTGGCCTTGGCCTTTCTCTTGCCCGCCGCATCGTGGAAGATCATCATGGCAGCATCGAAGTCAGCAGTGTCTTGGGAAAGGGAAGCCAATTCACGGTGCTGTTGCCATTTCACATGCCCGCCGCCACTCAGATTGTCGCTTCGTAGCGAGTAGCACCGGCATCTCGTCGCGAGGGCATCTTGCCCTCGCCACCTGCAGCCCTCAACCCACTTTATCTCCTTCGACCTCGCATCCGACCGGAGCAAGACACCTCCATTCGTAGTAGATTAAAAACCGATGCCCGCAGAGAAAATCATTATCGTGGACGACGAGCGCCTGGTGCGCTGGTCGCTCCGCCAGAAGTGCGAAGAATGGGGCTACCACGTCATTGAGGCCGACTCCGGCGAACCCGGACTCAAACTGGCGCAACGCGAATCGCCCGATCTCGTCCTGCTCGATGTCCGCATGCCCGATCTCAGCGGCATCGAAGTCCTCGATCAACTTAAGAAAAATGGCGACGCCCGCGCCGTCATCATGATCACCGCCGATCCTCAACTGGATGACGTTAAAGCCGCTCTCAAGCTCGGCGCGTACGACTTTATCGGCAAGCCCATCGATTTCGACGAGCTTCGCATCACCATCAAGAACGCGCTCGAGGCCACCAGTCTACGCACCGAAGTCCAGGCGCTGCGCGGAGAAGTGCGCGGCGGAGCCGGTTATAACAGCGTCGTGGGCGTCTCACCCAAGATGACCGAGCTCATGAACTTCGTCCGCAAAGTCGCGGCCAGCGAGGCCACCACCATTCTGATTCAAGGCGAAAGCGGCACCGGCAAAGACCTCATCGCCAAGGCCATCCACTACGAGAGTTCGCGCCAGGAAAAGCCCTTCGTAGCCATCAACTGCTCCGCCATCCCAGAGACGCTGATGGAAGCCGAGCTTTTCGGCCACGAAAAAGGCGCCTTCACCGATGCCAAGCAGATGAAGAAGGGCCTGTTCGAGGCCGCAGACGGAGGCACGCTGTTTCTAGACGAAATCGGCGAACTTTCTCCCCTGCTGCAAGCGAAACTGCTGCGCGTGCTGGAAGACCAGGTCATCCGCCGCGTAGGCGGCATCCGCGATATGCAGGTGGACGTCCGCGTAATCGCCGCCTCCAACCGCGATCTGGAAAAGGCGGTGCGCGAAGGCCAGTTTCGTCAGGATCTCTATTACCGCTTGGCCATCATTGCGATCTTCATCCCGCCGCTGCGCGACCGAAAAGAGGACATCCTTCCATTGGTCGATTTTTTCATCGACCGCTACAACCGCAGATTCAAGAAGTCGATTCGTGGCATCACCGACGAAACGCGCCGTCTGATTCTCGGCCATAACTGGCCGGGCAATGTTCGCGAGCTCAAGAACACCATCGAGCGCGGCATGATCCTCGAAGACGAGCCCTTCCTGCGCCCCGTGTATCTGCCGTTCTCTGTGGGCGAATCCGGAGGCCGCACCGTCTTCGAACGAACCTCGCCCGCCGACGGCGGACAAACCCTGCCCAACGGCCGCACCCTGCCGCGCCTCTATATCCCGGAAGGCGGAACGTCGCTCGAAGAAGTCGAGCACTCCATGGTTGAACTAGCCATGCGCCAAGCCAACGGCAACCAGACCCACGCTGCCAAGCTGCTCGACATCAGCCGCGATGCTCTGCGTTACAAGCTAAAGAAATTCGGTCTGATTCGCGGAGATGAAGAAGGCTCCCAGACCGGCGTGGCCGAGGATTGAGATTAGAGATTTGAAGAGTGGGGATTAGTGATGAGTTGGTGGAACGACGGGTGATCCCCGCTCGGCCATCGGGTTACGCCGATTTGCTCCCGGCAAGGGCCGATCCGACCGTCTGCAAGTGAAACAGCCGCTGCAGGGCAACCGTCATTTGTTCTTGCTGCACCTTCTCCGGAAGCTCCTTCAGTTCACGGGCCAACGACCCCGCGATCCGCTGCGTCATCCGCGACGTAATTGCATTTAACATTTCGTCCTGGTCTTTGGCGAACGGCCCGCTCTCTTCGCGAAAGGAATCCAGTTCTTGCCGGCAAATCTCGTCCAGCCGCACCCGCAGCGCCACGATGGTCGGTACCACACTCTCCACCGTCAGCTTGTGACGGAAGCCATGCGCCTCGGCCTGCAGAATCTTCTGTGCTTCGGCGGCCGCAGCCTCACGCTCGCCCGCATTCTGGTCGGCTACGTTTTCCAGGTCGTCAAGGTCATAGAGGAAAATGCCCCTGACGTCGCGCACCTTCGCGTCAACGTCACGCGGCATCGCGATATCCACGATCACCAGAGGTTCCTTGCACCCGCGAGCCGCGCGTTTACGAACCAGGATCTCCGCTTCCTCTCGGCTCAGAATCGTGTGCGGACACGACGTCGAGCAGATAATGATGTCGGCCTCCGCCATGTGTTGCCAGCGCTCCTCAAACGGGACCGCAAATCCACCCAGCTCCGCCGCCAGTTCCACCGCGTGCTCGAGCGTGCGGTTAATGACCACCACGCTCGCGCCCACCGACCCAGCGCCGTGGTCGAGCAACTCCCGGGCTGCGAGTTCACCCATCTCGCCCGCGCCCAGCAGAAGCACTTTCCTGTTTTCCAATGTGCCAAAAATCTGGCATGTGAGTTCGACGGCGGCGTAAGGAATCGACACCGAAGCATTCCCAATCGCCGTCTCACTGCGCACCCGCTCGGAGACCGTGAGCGCCTTCTGCAACACAGCATCCAGAAACCGGCCCGTCGCCCCGACCTTCTGCGCCTGCTGCCACGCCTGTTTTACCTGCGAAACGACCTGCGGTTCGCCCACCACCATGGAGTCAAGCCGCGATGCGACCCGGAAGATATGCAGCAGCGCTGCTTCATCGAGCAAGCGGTAGAAGTGTTTCCACTCGCACAGTTTGAGTCCATATTCCGCGCCGAGCATCCGCATCACCGAGTTGGCGGCCAGCGTGACGTCGTTCGCCCAGAGCCAGAACTCCGTGCGGTTACAGGTGGCCATTACAATGACTTCTTCGATGCCCTCCGCCCTGGACAGCTGCACCAGCGCCTCATAGCGTCGGCTTTCGCCGATCCAGAAATGCTCCCGCACTGCCACCGGGGCTGTGCGATAGTTCAGCCCAACGACCATCAGAGCGGGTTCCAAGTCTTCATCTCCTGCGTCCTACCCAGTAGGAAATGCACCCGGAGGGCCAAAGAAGAAGTCGTGTGGAAACCGCCAACCACAGTTGTTTCAGTTAGTTAACGAGCTTACTTGAAGCAGGGACGGGGTAGGCGCAAAACTGGATTGCGGGATATCACGCTGGGCGCGTGTCTTTTGGCCCGTAAACCGGCGCTGTTAAAAAATGAAACAACGTAGCAATCTAGGCGGATTCGCGACCTAAGTATAGTTTGTCATCCTAGGATGACGGTGTAACTCTTTGCTACTGCTCTCGCGGCCGAATCCTAGCGCGAAACTTCCGCTAGTGTAACTTTCTTCTCCTTCAACCCTTTCGCCTGCGGTTCGTAAACGCAGAACGGCTCTTCATCGAGATAGTTGCCGGTGGCGGCATAAGCCCGCGCGCGGCACCCCATGCAAACGTTGCGGAACTCGCAGCAGCCGCATTTCCCCTCCAGGTTGTTGACATCGCGCAATTGATTGAACACCGTCGAGTTTTCCCAGATTTCCGCGAACGGTTGCTTGCGCAGATCCCCCGCCAAGGCCGGCAAGTATCCGCAGGGATAAACTTCGCCCTGATGGGAAATAAAGCACACCGCCGTTCCCGCCAGGCATCCCTTGGTCATGGCGTTCATATCGGAAGGATGATTTCCAGGATGTCCCACCGGCCGCCCGATCCCCTGAGGCTTCAGCTCCATGCCGGTTGACCCAGGCATTGCCATCTCCGTGGGGCCGATACCTGACGATTTCTGCGGAGGTTCCGGCGCTGGCGGCGCAGCGTGAGCAACCGCGGCCGCAGCCTCCGATCGATGCTCTGCCGCCCGCCGTTGCCGAACCACGCGGAAGTAGTGTGGCGCACACGTCGCCTTCATCTCGATTCCACCCTCGAGCGAGCGATCGTAGAACCAGTTCAGCATCCGCTCGTACTCTTCCGGAGGAACCATCTGTTCGCTGGCAATATCCACGCCACAACCCACCGGCACCAGCAGGAATGTGTGCAGCGCGTCCGCCCCCAGCGACTTCGCCAACTCGAGCACGTTCGGAAGCTGATGCGCATTGTGACGGGCGATGGTGGTGTTGATCTGTACGGACATTCCCAGATTTTTCAGATTACGGAAGCCCGCAATAGCGGCATCGAACGCGCCCGGAATCCCGCGAAAAGTATCGTGGGTAATTGCATCCGCGCCGTCCAGGCTGATGGCTACGCGCTGTACGCCGCTATCGACGATCATGCGGGCAACGCTCTTCGTAACCAGCGTGCCATTGGTGGCCAGCGCAACCCGCAGACCCTTGTCCGTACCATAACGCGCTAACTGGAAAATATCCGAACGGAAAAGCGGTTCGCCACCGCTAAGCACCAGGATGGGCGTGGACACCGCGGCGATCTGATCGATGATATCGCACGCCGTTTGAGTGGAGAGGTCGGACGGAGAACTCAGCTCCGTTGCGGTCGCCCGGCAATGGATGCAGCGCAGATTGCACCCTTTCGTCAACTCCCAGAAAATCAATCGTGGCTTGTTTTTGCCCACTTGATTTGCATGTTGCCCGTTGCCGTTTGATGAGGCCATATATGTTTTCCTTCCCACTCGAACCAGGTTTCGTCGCCCACTTTATAGCGCAAAGATAATGGAGAACCAACCCCTCGGCGGTGATTGACATCACCGGAAATTGTGATCCTGGTCACGTGCCGTAAGTCTTTTGGAATCAAACAGTGTGGTGACGAGACTTCGCCCCGTGCAGGATAGTGTGGGGACGGGCGTCTCGCCCGTCCAGCCCCGTAGGGGCGCGCCATAACGGCAAACTTCGACAAACTCTGACTTACCAGCGACCCTCAAGCAGGCAGCGCCTAGTTGCGGGTGGCCAACTCGCGCAGCGCCGTGGTGTTGCGAATCACCAGGGTCGAGCCTTTGGACTGCACGATCTGGCGCTTCTTCAACTCCGCAAACAGCCGCGTTACCGTCTCTCGCGAAGTCCCGATCATCTGCGCGATTTCCTCGTGCGTGAGCCTGATCCTCAAACGGGGCTCCGGCTTTGTCGCTTCGCCGTTCTTGCTGCTCCATTCCAAAAGCAACTTGGCCAGTTTCTCCGCCGCGGAATGGGACAGTCCCAGCGCGCCCGCTTCCTTGCACGCATTGTGATACTTTTCGCTTAACTGCTCGGCGACTTTGAAGCAGGCTTCCACATCTTCCTTCAGGAAGCGAAGAAAGTCATCGCGCTTCACGAAATTGATCTGGCACGGATCCACTGTCTCCGCCGTCACTTCGTAAGGTTTCCCGGAAATCGTGGCGCTCAACCCCAGCACCTCACCGGGCTCGGCAAGTTTCACAATCATCGTCCTTCCGCTGGGCGAGTTAATCGAGAGCTTTACGCTTCCTTTACACAGCACAAAGATCCCGCGCGGCATCTGCCCTTCTACAAACAGCACGGCCCCCTGTGGATACGCGGTCGCGTACTTGATGTTTTCAAAGGTTTGCAGCGCGCTGGGTGGCAGATCGCAGAAGATGCGATCCGCGCGCAACTTGCAGGTAATGCAGCTTTCTACAATTTCCATTCCGTATGGCGAGAGCATGAGACATGCCTCCTGAACAAACTTGGCACCGGCTCGCTTCCCTTTGGATGGCGTCTTGCGCAGTCCACCTGTCACCTGAGCCGGACCTCTGTCGCCAGTGTCCGCCGGGATGAAACACTTCGCTGTGCTGCGAGATACACGCTAGTGTGATCTTCCTCACATGTTATCGAGTAGCGGGCTGCCGTGTGTTTGGGTCTCGAAATTGCCACCGAAAACCGGGAAGCCGAGAGGCATGGAGCCGGTCGCCGGGGGGATGGCCTGGTGATTGTAGAATTTACGACAACCAAAGTTCGCACCAATAAACAACGGGCACAAGCTAGCGCTTGTGCCCTGACCAGTTCGCGGCCGGTCGATCGATGCTCCGCCGACGGCTTACTTTGCCTGCAAAGATTCGATGTACTTCGTAAGGTTTGCCACCCGTTGCTGCACTTCACCCTCGTGGCCACCGCTTATGTTCCAAAACAACGATCCCCACACCGGCATCTCCTTGGAACCGTGCGCCGGCAGAGCCGACTCGCCATGGATCGAGGCCGATACCTTCAGCGCGGGATACTTTCCTCCGCTGTTCTTGCTCAGCAAGGTAAGGTCGGTGGGAGGAACCTTCAGCGCGCTGGCCGCAGGTCCTCCGCCTTTGCCGTCCGTCCCATGGCACACGGCACAGTACGCCGTGTACATATCCTTGCCAGACACAGGCGAAACTGACTGCACCGGGACATGCTTAATGACTTTCTCCTGTCCCTGCGTTTGGTCCTGTGCGGCCGCCGTGCAGATGAATACGATAATCGCGATAAATATCAATATGAGTTTGTTCATGACATTTTCTCCTTTTGGTCCAACGCCCTCTTCTATGAAGCTGCTCAAAGCCGAAATCCGGGAGCTGCCTCTTGCTTCGTTCCCCGCTATTCCGTCGAGATCTTCCATCCCCGCCCGTTTCGCACCAGGGGAATGGTGGATTTCGTCGGGTTCCCGGTATAGAAATCGACCTGATATTTGTTGATCAGGGTTTGACGATCCCAAAGATTGAAGCTCTTCACCAGCGGGCCGCTCGCGTCAAACACTTCACCCAACGGATTGGGCGCCCATTTCCAGTTGTATTCAACGGTTGCGCTGTTATCTCCGATCATGGTTACGTTGGCAACGCTCACCAGTTGCCGCTCCGCCAGCGCAGCCTGATACAAGAACGTCCCATCCGCCTGTTTCTCTTTCTTGAAACTCGGCAGACCGGTCAGCAGGCGCTCTCCGGCCGGTGTTAGCGAGACCACTTCGCTGCTCCCCGCCGCCTTGGCCAACTTGACAATTCCTGCTTTTTCCAGCAATCGATAATTAGGATCCCCTGGCTTTTCATCCTCACTCGGTTTCACCAGACCGGTGCGGAAGTGAATGATGGCCGGACTTCGTCCCGAGACCGCCGCGCTTGCGATCGCGCTCGCCTGCTGCGCGCTAAGCGGCGTTTTCCCTCGGACTTCGAGCAGCACGTAAGCGGCTAAGCCCACGATCGCCGCTACCAGACACATCATGAGCACCAGCGGTAAGAACGACGACCGTCGTTCCATCTCAACTTCAGCTTCAAACATGGCAGCCCCCTCATTGAACAGCCGCGGATTTCACTAAACCACTCATCATTCTCAGCCCCAGCTTTCCCGATTGCGGTGATCAAAGGCACAAATGATGGTGTCAAGCATCACCACCAGAATGGGAAAAGACTCCAGCTTCACCTGGAACGGGAGCTAACCGGTTTTCATTGCTTAGCCCCTAAAGGGGCATCTGAATTCAAAGAGCTTCGGCATCGCTGAAGCGATGCCCTGATCCGAATCCTTAGTAGCTTTTCCGCAGCCTCTGAACTCGTGCCGATAAGTCGTTGAAAATGCGTCCGCGCTTTAGCGCCTGAGGTGTGCCCTCGCTGAAGTCGAGCCTCGGTGTGCGCTCCCTCACCAACATCCGTGATGCTTGTCACACCCAACGTACCCTCTACCTAGCATAATCACGTGAGATTTCGTGGTGGTTTCTACCACCTTGAGCGTGGAGATTTCATGCCAAAAGGACGTGTTTCAATCGTTGTTGAGCGTTGCAAAGCTTGCGGCTTCTGTGTGGAGTTTTGTCCCTCCCACGTGCTGGCGCTCTCATCCGCTTTCAATTCCAAGGGCTACCATCCCCCGCACGTCGTGCATCCGGAAAAGTGCAGCGGTTGCGACTTATGCGGGATGTACTGCCCCGACTTCGCGATTTGTGCCAGCAAGGTCGATACCCCCAAAAAGGCAGAATCGACTAAAGCGAAAGAAGGTGCCAAATGAAAGCTGATCCTAGTGGTGTCCTCACCGGCACACATTTCATGGATGGCGACCACGCTTGCTGCGAAGGCGCCCTGGCCGCCGGCAGCCGCTTCGCCGCCGGATATCCCATTACTCCGTCCACCGAAGTGGTCGAGCGCTTTGCCGCTCGCGTGCCGACCGTAGGCGGAGCGTTCATCCAGATGGAAGATGAACTGGCCGCGTCCATCGCCCTGCAGGGCGGCGTCTGGGCCGGAGCCAAGGCCTTCACCGTCACCTCGGGCCCCGGCTTCTCTCTAATGATGGAACACATCGGCTACGCCGCTATGACCGAAACCCCCTGCGTGTTCGTGGACGTGCAGCGCGGAGGCCCGTCCACCGGCCTGCCCACGCTTCCCGCGCAAGCCGACATGATGCAGGCGAAATGGGGCTCGCACGGCGACTACGAAATCATTGCCCTCTGCCCCAATTCTCCGCAGGAGTGTTTCGACCTCACCATCAAAGCTTTCAACCTAGCCGAAGAATTCCGCGTGCCCGTGATGTTCATGATGGATGAAGTCGTCGGCCACATGACTGAGAAGGTAGTGATTCCTCCCGCCGACCAGATCGAAGTCGTCCCGCGAAAGCACACTCACAAATCGGTCGAAGATTACCTCCCCTACGGCACGAACGGCGACCTGGTTCCAGAAATGGCGCACGCGGGCGATGGCTACAATTTCCACGTCACCGGCCTCACCCACGACGAACGCGGCTATCCCAACATGACTCTGCCCATTCAGGACCAACTGGTTCGCCGCCTGCAAAACAAGATTCTTAACGCCGTCGACCGCATCACCATGACCGAAGAAGAACAACTCGATGGCGCCGATGTAGTTGTAGTCTCCTACGGAATCACTTCCCGAGTAGCCCAACGCGCCATCGGCATGGCTCGTGAACGCGGCCTGCGTGTGGGCAAGTTGCGTCTGATCACCGCCTGGCCATTCCCCGAAAAGAAGATCAAGGAATTAGCCGCGAAAGTAAAAGCATTCGTAGTCCCCGAACTCAACCTGGGACAGATGGTGCGCGAAGTGGAGCGAGCCGCCGGCGGCAAAGCCAAGACCTTCGCCGTGTCACATGCAGGCGGCGGAGTCCATAACCCCGAAGACATTCTCAAAGTAATCGTGGAGGCCAGCCGGTGACCGACTTGAATAACGATCTGATTAATAAAGACCTCTTGAATAATATTGATCCCGCGAGCGACGACGCCTGCAACGACGACTTCGTCAATCCGGTCGAGCAATTCCTGCGCAGCGATCGCATTCCTCACATCTGGTGCCCCGGATGCGGCATCGGCACCACGGTGAACTCCTTCGCCCGCGCCCTTATCGATTCGAAAATCGATTTAGGATCGCTGGCCCTGGTCTCCGGCATCGGCTGCACCGGCCGCGTCGCCGGCTACGTGAAGCTCGATTCGTTCCACACCACCCACGGCCGCGCCATTCCGTTCGCCACCGGATTGAAGATGGCGAACCCCAAACTGAACGTTGTCGTCTATTCCGGCGACGGCGATCTCTCGGCCATCGGCGGCAACCACCTGATTCACGCTGCCCGCCGCAACATCGATCTGAAAGTCATCTGCGTAAACAATCTGATTTACGCGATGACCGGCGGCCAGACCGCGCCCACCACCCCCGATCACTCGACCACGTCGACAAACCCTTACGGTGTGTTCGAGCCGTCGTTCAATCTGCCGCACCTGGTCGAAGCCGCAGGCGCCGTCTACGTAGCGCGTTGGACTACCTTCCACGTCCGCCAGTTGTCGCGCTCCATCAGCGAGGCGTTTAAGAAAAAGGGTTTCTCCTTTATTGAGGTGATTTCGCCCTGTCCCACGCTCTATCAGCGCCGCAACAAGCTGGGGGATGGGCTCGACGCCATGAAGTATTACAAAGAGAAGAGCAAAGTCCGGAACGGCGCGCCCACCAGTGAAGTCGGCATGACCATGACCGGAGAAATCATCGTGGGAAAATTCGTCGATCGTGAACGCCCCGACTACCAAACCATGATGCGCGCGCAATACGCCGAATCGTTGGGTGACCGCTATGTCGATCAACCCTCCATACAAGAGGAGCCGGTATGCAGCTAACTGAAATCCGTATCGCAGGCTTTGGCGGCCAGGGAGTCATCCTCTCGGCCATCATCTTGGGCAAGGCTGCCTCGATTTTTCAAGGCGCTTTTGCCACCATGACGCAGAACTTCGGCCCGGAAGCGCGCGGCGGCGCCTGCAGTGCGCAGCTCATGCTTTCCGATTCGCCCATCCTGTATCCCTACGTTACCCGCCCGGACATCATGGTGATCCTGTCGCACGAAGCCTATGTCCGCTTCGGTTCCGAGGTGAAAGACGGCGGTATCCTGATCATCGAGCAGGATCTCGTACGGGTTTCCGATCTGAAAAAGGATATCCAGGTCTACAGCGTCCCAGCGACCCGCATCGCCGAGGAACTGGGCAAGCGCATGGTGCTGAATTCCGTGATGGTAGGATTCTTCACCGCCGTCACTCACCTCCTCGAACCTGAAGCCGTCCGCAAAGCCGTAGCGGACTCCGTCCCCAAAAATTTTCGAGACCTGAACCTGCAAGCCTTTGAAAGAGGATTCGAGTACGGGCTCACCGCGTTAACCACCAACGCCAGCCCCTCCGACGCCGTACTGCAGCCGCAGTACTCGCCGGAGTAAAGCGGTTCGATAACCACAAGCGTATACAGCCACCGTGGAAGAGCGGCCCTTCAGGGCCGCGTAATTCTATTGCATTCTTCAACTCTCGATGTTGTGAGATTCATCACCGCGCTAGCGACCCGTAAGCCATTGATTGCAATACGCCACTCTTGCCATTCCCGCGCAAACGCTGAAAACACAACGTTTCGTCTGTTGCGATTAACATCAAGGCCTTGTTGACAATTTCATCGCGGAACCGCGCGCCACAAAATTGCCCGCCATCTATCCCATTCATTTCGAGTAAGATAGCCGCCCGCTGCTCACTTACTAACAACTCGGCCGGTCCTGGCACGCCGATTGCCTTTAGATAAGTGCTGGGTGGCTCGCTAGACGGCCCTCCGACGAGGTGACTTATGACAGTCCTACTGGTTCTCTTCTTCTTCTCGACCTTCTTACTAATTGACTACTTTCGTACCCGCCACAATGTCGTCGTGCAACCCGCGTTGCAGGTAGCCCCAGCCAAGCATGACGCTGCCGTCCCCCGCCTGCAGCCCGCCCTGGTAGGCGGCTTCGCCGTCCCGGAGAACCTCCGCTACCACCCCGGTCACACCTGGGCATTGAGCGAGAGCCCCAACCTGGTCCGCGTCGGCATGGATGATTTCGCCTCCAAGCTGACCGGCAAGCTGGAGAGCATCACCCTGCCGCAACGCGGCCAGTGGATTCGCCAGGGCCAGAAGATGTGCACCCTGTATCGCGACGACGTTGCCGTAGACATGGTCTCGCCGATCGAAGGCAGCGTGTCCGACATCAACCAGGCGCTAATCAAGGATCCGAAACTGGCGCTCCGCGACCCCTACGGAGAAGGTTGGCTGGTAACCGTGCAAGCCCCCGATGCCAAGACAAGCTTCAAGAACCTGTTCGGTGGCCCGCTGGCCCGCTGGTGGACCGAAGAGTCCGCCAGCCGCCTGCAGCGCCGCATGCCGCTCGCGACTGCTGGAGCCCTGGCCCAGGATGGTGGAGTAGCCATGAATGATCTCTCCGCCCAGATCCCGGACCAGGAGTGGCTGCCGTTGGCGAAGGAGTTCTTCCTGTCATAAGTCGACCTCGCGGCCTCAGAGGCGAACCAGCCTCTCGTTGAAAAGAGGACCGCAGAAACACCGGCCGCCCGGACTCCGAGCGGCCGGTGGCATTTTTGGGCGGCACAATTGAGATTCGTATCAGGGCATCGCTTCGGCGATGCCGCCAGTTGTTAGCGATGAGGTGCCCCTTTTAGGGGCCATACGTCAGACGCGTGCCTCATACTTGCGCGTTCTTTGCGTAGGGGATTCCGCCAATAGTTCACCACCCAGAGATTCTTTCCCTCTTGTCCGAATCCGCCGAGAAACTGTGCATTAGATAACTGCACGCGACAGAAACCGGCAAGTAGCCAGGACGCGAGGAATTCAATGTACTATTCCGCAACTTGGACTGAATGTGAGTGCCTCATCAGTTGCCCGCACGAGCACAAGACAGTAGGGGAATCTGCTTCGTGCATTCCTTGCGCAGGCGGCTATGTTGTCGGCGTCGAGAACGATACCATGCGCTCTTTGACAGCAGAGGAGGAGTCTGAGTTTCAATGCGCCGTTTCCAGCCATTCCACTTATAACCCAGTAATAGAAACCACACCAGCAGCGCCAGCAGAAGCAGCGGCCATCGATTCCGGGTACGCCCTAATGATCCGCATGAGGCTTGGTGCCGGTTGGACTTGGACAACATGGATGCGTTTTGAGACGTACGCAAAAGCGGCGGCACACGCTCGGCCTCACGACAAGGTTGTGCGCTTTCGATCCCTCGAATGGGAGGCACTTACATCTGGAACAGCGGCGACCAGCTGAAGATACAGCTTCCCCCCTATTACCTCCGTAATCGCTTCGACCACAGAAGTCAGCAAATCAAGCTGCGCTGGGAGCATTAGTTTATTAGAAGTTTCTTAGAGTGGAGAAACAGATGGCGCACTTCCTTCCCTTCATCGACACGAGACCCTCTAGTGGGCCACCTGCACCTCCTCCTGAAGCTCAGCCTGAACCCTCTTTTCCGCTGACCAAAAGCATAAATGCCTGCCCCAAATCAGCACTGCTGGTTGAAAATGACAGTTCCTTGCTGCATATCTTGAGAAGGTCCTTGACGGACGAGGGATACGCGGTACGAACCGCTGCGAATAGTGAGGAGGGGCTCCGTTTGTACCGTGATTGTGCCCCGTTCAATGTGGTGCTTATCGACTATTTCGTGCCCCAAACCAACGAGATCGAGATCGACCACCTTGCAGAACTTCAGACAAATGGAACTGCGCTTGCGATGGCGATCCGCAAGATTGATCCCTCGCAAGAAATGATCATTGCCGCGTTGGACTTCCGGAATGCAGGAGAAGTGCCACGGCCGCGGGAGCTGATTCACATCCCGCTTTTGATCGAAATCTTCAAGTTGCGCAGTTTGCTGGAGAAAATTGAGGTTGATCGGGCTATCAAAGCCTTAACGCCTGCTGAACTGCTGCGACTCAGGCAATTCGCTGACTTCCGGGTTCGGGGTCTCGGTCGAGCCGCGCGTGGCAGAACTGGCGAAGACCTGCTCGGGGAAGCCCTGCTGCGGACATTGATAGGGGCAGAGGCCGCCCAGAAGGGCAGACATTGGAACGAGAATGTCGACTTTGTGTTGCACCTCACGGGTGCCATGCAGAGCATTTCCAGCTACTGGAAGCGGCAGTTCGATGCGGCAGTTCAACGAAAGGAGACGGAAGCCTATCTGACACCGGCGCTCCCGATACACGATGCCGAGGGACAGGAACATTCGCCGCTGGACAATCTAGTTTCAGGGGACGCAGCAGCTGACCAGCGTCTGATCGAAAAAGACGAGGAAGACCGGGTGCTCACCATATTTAAGGATGACCCGAAGGCCATCGAAGTGCTTCACGGACTGCTGGACGGCTTGAAGAAGAACGAAATTAAGTCGAAATATGGTTTTGACGAAAAACAATACGCGGCCGCGGTGAAGCGAATCCGGGTGACACTGCTGGATCGAAGAAACAGCGGGGGCAGGGACGAGAAGCATGATAGATAAGAAAAGCTGCAGTGATCATCTGGAGAAACTCATGAACCAATTGGCTGATTCCGTGCTTGGGCTATCGGATGAGGCGATCTGCGCCGAGACCCGCGATGTCGGGGCCGATCCAGAGCAAGAGGCAGAGCGCACGCGCCTGGTCCTTCGACAGGCGTCGAAAATATTGGGCGATGCGAACGAACGCGTCGCCAATCTTGGCCACACGATCAGTTTAAATGACTGGGTGCGCGGGAAGCGGAGTTATTACAACCACTGTCTGGACTGCGGTTCATTCGTAAGTTTCACAACCGCAGCCGGCGAACTGGAAGGAGACGCTTTGGAGAGACTATGCCCTGCGAGCAATCGGCACCAGATCCGCAGACAGGAAGTGTCTCGCGAATAGCTTGGTGAAGTTGAATTCCCTTGGAGAAGCAATATGTCGACTCATTCATGTTAGTGATCGACTCATTCGTCTTTCACTTGTACGAATTGACAGCCTGAACGCCTAGCAGAGGAGTATACGGAGATGCAGACAGTGAAAACTGAAATCAGGAAGATCGCCCTCGGGTACGACCTGAAAGATAAGATTAGCAATATGCGGATGGAAACCTACCTTGCCCCTGAATACGTTCAACTGAAGAAAGGGCATCCGGAACTCCGCTTTGAGGAGTTCATCAAAGAGGTTATCGAGGTTCGGGAACAAGCTCGAAAGAGGGCGAGCGAAGGGTAGAGCGCCCTCAGAAGCCCAGCCCCGACGACACCCCCGCCCCCGGCGTCACCACGGCCTGGCAGCCAGCGCACAGTGTGCTTTCCTTAAGGTCAATCCACTCCACCGCGTGCGAAGGAGCCATGGCACACTGGTAGTCGTTGCAGTGCGTCAAATTCACCGTGTGTCCGAGTTCATGCACCGCTTCTTTGAGCGCGCGCTGCCGAAATAGTTCCTGGTCGGCCGGAAGGCCGTAGAACTCCTGCCGCAGCCGGTGTACCGAGACCACGGCGCACGGACCACCCATCTGTGCTTCGCCAAAAACAAAAGTAAGAATCGGAATGTAGAGATCGACAGCCGCAACGCCCAGCACTCGCCAGGAATCCTCGGTATGAAAACTCTGCATTCGCTGCAGAATTTCCGACGAGTGATACTGCTGACGCTCTCCGTGAAAGGCGAACTCCGGATCCAATCGCACCGGCAGCACCTTGCATGAGACGCGAAAGATGTCTTCGACGGCGGGACGCAGATCCTTCAGCAACCCCTCGTCTACATTCCCGATCGGCAACAGTTGCAGCAGCTTCATAGGAACAGGTGCCAGGTCTCAGGTGTCAGGCTTCAATTGGGTATTAGAAGTGAGACCTGACACCTGGTACCTGAAACCTGACACCTCGGTTTCAGCTTGAATGCGTTTCAACCGGAGTGCGAGTCCAGCCGTACTTCTTCAGCTTGTGATAGAGAGTAACTCGGTCAATGTCGAGTACTTCCGCGGCGTGACTCTGATTGCCTCCACACTCCTCCACCACGCGCAGAATGTAGGCACGTTCCATGTCCTCCAGCTTCTTGCCCGCGCCGCCGGAACCAGCTACGCTCTGAGCCTTGAAGATGAAGTCCTCCTCCCGCAGCTCCGGTTCCTGTCCGACGACCATGGCCCGCTCTACTGCGTTCTCCAGTTCACGAACGTTTCCCAGCCAGGGCTGCTGCTGCAATTGGTTCATAGCCGCCGGGGCAACCCGGGTGATGCGCTTGTTCATCGCTAGAGAGAACTTTTGCACGAAGTGGTTCACCAGTACGGGGATATCATCCCGCCGCTCGCGCAGCGCCGGCAGTTCAATGCGGAAGACGTTAAGCCTATAAAAAAGATCAGGACGGAACTTACCTTCCTCGATCAGCGTTTCCAGATTCTTATTAGTGGCGGCGATGCAACGGAAGTCCACCTTGATAATCTGGTTGCCGCCCACGCGAGTGATTTCGCGTTCCTGCAAAACCCGCAGCAGGTCGGTTTGCGTCTTTAGAGTGATGTCGCCAATCTCGTCCAGAAAAACCGTTCCGCCCTCGGCAATTTCGAATTTGCCTTTCTTGCGGTACTGCGCGCCGGTGAACGCGCCCTTTTCGTGTCCAAAAAGTTCGCTTTCCAGCAAAGTCTCGGTCAGCGCGCCGCAGTGAATCACCACCAGCGGATGAAATCGTCGCGCGCTGGCGTGATGGATGGCACGCGCTACCAGCTCTTTCCCCGTGCCGCTCTCTCCGGTCACCAGCACCGTAGCATCCGTCGGACCCACCGTCTCAATCGCATCGAGAATCTTCCGCATCGGACCGCTCTGCCCGATCAGGTCCCCGGGACGAGACACCTCGGCGACGGTCTCACGCAACAGCACGTTCTCCTGCGCGGTCCGCTTATGCGCCAGCGCGTTCTTCAGCAGGTGTGCGATCTCGTCCGGATCGAGCGGCTTAGTCACGTAGTCGTAGGCGCCGTTCTTCAGCGCCGCGACCGCGGTCTCGACCGAGGCATAGCCGGTCATGATGATCACCATGAGCTCGGGATCGATTTCGTGCATGCGACGCTGCAGTTCGATGCCGTCCGTGCCGTGCATCTTGATATCCACCAGAGCTGCATCCCAGCGTTGTGCCGCGAGCTGAGTTAGTGCGTCGTTGGCATTTTCCAGCGTGGTTACTTCGTAGCCTTCTTCGCGGAACCATTTACCCAGCGAGTCGCGCACGCTCAGTTCGTCGTCCACGATCAGCAGTTTTCCTTGTGTACTCACTTCAGTCACCTCACCTTCATCGCAGCCTTACCGTCTCCGCTGGCCGCGAGCGAAGCCTCATTCCCCTGAGCCGGCAGGGTTACGGTAAAAGTCGTGCCCCGGCCCAGCTCCGATTGCACTTCGATGCGCCCGCCATGCCGCTCCACGATGCCGCGACTGATTGCCAACCCCAGCCCGACTCCGTGTCCACTTTCTTTCGTCGTCAGAAAAGGTTCGAAGATCTGCGGCAGCACGTCGGGAGCAATGCCCGCTCCGTCGTCGCGCACCTGGATATCAATTTCTCTCCCATCGTTACTCTGCCGAGTCTGCAGCCAGAGATTGCCGCCACGGGGCATGGCATCGATGGCATTCATGATTAACGCTATGAGGACCTGCTCAATCTGCGCCGGATCGCAGGGCACACGCGGCAGATCCTCTGCCACGTTGAGTTCCAGATGAATCCCGCCCAGTTCCAGTTGATGCCGCACCAGCAGTAGGCAACGATCAATCACCGCCTGCAGGTCAGTGTGCTCTATGTTCATGGGTGCGCTCCGCGAAAGGGTCAGCAGGTTCTTGACCAGGTCGCCGCAGCGCCGGCTTTCGGTGGCGATCAGTTCCAGACACTCCATCGCTTCCTCGCGCTTTTCATGCTCCACTTGCCCCGACCCCACCCACTTTCGCAGCAGCTTGGCGTAGGTAAGAATGCCAGAGAGCGGGTTGTTCACCTCATGCGCCACTACCGCCGCCATCTTGCCAATGGATGCCATCTTTTCCACGTGCAGCACATGATCGTGGGCGCGTTTGAGCTCCCTGGTCTTGTGATCCACGCGATCTTCCAGCGTCTTTGCCCAGGTAACGATTTCTTCATTCGCCGCGCGCAACTGCAAGCTCATGTCGTTGAACGAATGAGCCAGGTCGCCCACTTCATCCTGCGATCGCACTTCGATCTGGTAACCAAGTTCCCCACGGGACAGATGTTCCGTGCCCTTCTTGAGCGCCTTGATGGGTTGGCCGACCTCGCGCCACACGAATAACCAGCTCAAGACCGCGATAATCACCATCGCCCCCGCCGTGTAAATCAGCATGCGGGTACTGCTGGTCTTGACTTGGGCGTCCGCTTGCGCCAGCGAGAGATTTGTGTCGAGCACGCCTAGAACTTGCTGGCTGGCAGGATGCGCGTGACATTCGGCGTTGGAGCAGCTCGGCTGATTCTCGATGGGAGTGATAATTCCCAGCACACGATGCCCGCCGCCATTGCGATAAATGCGAAAGCGGTCGGGGCGATTCAGGCGCGCCAGCGGTTGCGATTGCGTGTGACATCCATAGCAGGCCTCGGCTGTCTTATCGAGAACATGGCTGACTTCTTTCGGATCGGTGGAGTAACTGACTCGCCCCTGCTGGTCAAGGATGCGCACCTTGATCATGCCGGGCTCGTCCGCCATGGTCTGGATCGCGTGGTAGAGTCCCTCGCGGTCGTTGCGCAGCATGTAGTAAGTAGTGCTGTGCTTGATCACGTCGCTGACCCGCTCGGCGCTGACCAGGGTGGCTGCTTCCAGATGCTGGCGATGCAATCGGATATTCAAATATCCGAGAAGCGCGAAAATTACCACCATCACCGCCAACAGCGACCCGATCAGCTTGGCGCTGACGCTGTTCGTCAGCCGCGTCCATCCCCGATTGCCGCGAGTTGGATCAGTCTCCCGCATGGCCTAACACCGGAGTAGCCACCACGGGTTCGGTTTCGGTCCGCAAACGCTGGGTCACGGCATGCCGTTCTTCAGGAAAGATCGGCAGATACTTCACAGCCAGCCCGAACAAGGCGAAGCCCATCGCGATAATCATGAGCGTCACTGAGAACTCCGTCCATTTCGGCAGATAGTGGTGTCCGACATAAGTCTCAAAACCGATGAGAGCAATATTGAGGCGGTTGGTAATGAATCCAAGCACGGCAAATACGGAGGCGAGATACAAGCCGCCGGGAGACAGCCTCACCTTCTTGAAGCTGAGCATGGTAATCGGAATCACAAAGGCCAGTGCCAGCTCGAGCCACAGAAAATACGCTTCGTAACTGGGTTTAATGATCTCGCCCAGCAAGCCGCGATGGAAGTAGTCCTCAAAGCGCAGCAGCGCATTCACCCAGAGAGCCACGAGCAAGGCGCCGCCCAGTTCGACCAGGACGGGCAGTTCCAGGTGACGTCCGAATGCTTTCGCGCTCTGCGTCGATTCGAAGATGGTCATGGCCAAACCCACCGCAATCGCCGATCCAAAAAACAGGAACGGCAGCGCCGGTGTGTACCAGAACGGATGCAGTTTGCTCGGCATGATCAGATACAGCGATCCAAGCGAACTCTGGTGCAGCGTCGAGAGCAGAATGCCCCCGATGATCAGCACCGGGTAGATCTTCTTGATCCACTTGATGGGAGCCTGCAGGTTGAAGCGCTCGAACACGTTGGGAAGGAATTCGAAAAACAGCACGGTGGTGTAGGCCATCACGCACATCCCCACCTCGAACATCACCGAGTGCGGGTTCATGTAGATGAGTTGATGCCAGATGTACCAGGGACGCCCCAGGTCAAACAGAAGCCCGACGATAAAGAGCAAGTAGCCCAGAAACGCCGTCAGCACCGCCGGTCGCACAACGCTGTGCAACCGCTCGACATTGAACAAGTAGACCGCGCCCACAATGCAGAAACCGCCCGCCGCCAGCATCACTCCGCACAAGCAGTCGAAGCCGATCCAGAGCCCCCAGGGAAACTGGTCCGTCATGTTTGAAACCGCGCCCAAGCCATAAAAATAGCGAATGAATGTCGAGTAGACGCCTAGCGCCATGATCACCAGGAATATAACCTTCCAAAAAGTCAGCTTAAATTTCATCGCGCACTCCCGTTCTTCTCGTCTGCTTCAGCAGCGGCTACTTCTTCGCGGCGATGCGATACCCAATAAATTCCTCCCAGCACTAACGTCCACACCGGAATAAAGTCTGGAATCCTCTCCATCACTCGCCCCGTGTATTCCGGCATCGGAGTATCGCCGATTTTGGCGGACGCTGGATAACCGTATTCTTCAACCTTTACGCCCGAAAGAATGAAGACTGACGTTCCACCAACTTCGTTAAGGCCGTAAATACGAGGCAAGTAAGTGGAAGGACTTTGACGGATGCGCTCCTGCGCTTCCTTGATAAGGTCGTCGCGCTCTCCGAACTTAGTGGCTCCAGTCGGACAAATCTCGGCACATGCGGTCTGCTTGCCGGCTACCACCCGGTCCGGGCACATAATGCACTTACGTACCCGCGGATTCAGCGATTGCCATTCGTACTTCGGCTGGGCAAATGCGCAAGCCACCATGCAATACCGGCAGCCAATGCATTTCCAGACGTCGTACACGACTGGTCCTTCTTTTGTCTTATGGAAGGCGCCCACCGGACAAACCGACGCGCAAGCGGGATGCTCGCAGTGCATGCACAGCCGCCGCATGAATTTGTCGTCTTTGGTCAAAACCACCGTGTACTTATGTGCCGATTGCACTGACTCGGCTGCTACCTTGTCGTCATACGGCAGTTTGTTCTGTTGCGCGCATGCACCTTCACACTGCTTGCAACCGATGCACATGGTCGCGTCATAGAGCAGAGCATTGCTCATCGAAATTACTCCTCGCTGTTCTCAAGCGGGACTTCCGTTCCAGAGGAATGAAGTAGGACGTATAGATATGCGGTAAAGGAACGGACTTGGGAACGGTACAGAACACTTTTCGTTCAAACAATATTGGACCGGCTATGAAAGAAGATCCGGGTCCGGAGTACTGTGCACCCGGACCCGGGCGGGCTGTTCCCCTTGGGAGAGCAAGCAGGGGGGAAGCTTTCCAGCTGGCTACGGAGCGGCCAATATCAGCCTTCGTCCGTCGAATTGAACCGGACATCTTCATACTCACTCTCCCGTCCTCTTCCGCCGCTGGAGACAATTGTCATGCGACAGCGGCGGTGCAGAAAGAGAAGCAGCCAATCACCTACCGCCAGTAACTACTTCTGTAAGCTACGAACGTACGTCACGATCGCCTTCACGTCGTCAGCCGCCAGACCCTTTACCGGGGCCGGGTGCTTCGCCGTCTCCGCCACCGCCTTGGTCAGGTCGGCGTCAGACTTTTTCTTGGCCTCGTCCGAAATCAGGCTTGGAATCTTCGCCGCGGGCTTGCCCGCCGCATCCGCGCCGTGGCACATTGCGCACTTTGCTTTGTAGAGAGTGGCTCCGTCGTCGCCCGCCCAGGACAGATCCGAGATCAGGATGAACAGGGCTACCGCGATTGTCATTACCAGCATTACCAGCTTCGTCGTCTTCATGATTTCGTTCTTCTCCTTGTAAGTTGTAAAGCTTTGCAACAAGATGACATGTTCGGCTCCCCTCGCAGTCCTTCTCGAATTGCGAAAGTAGCCGCAGCTACAGCCCACCAGCAACAGCATGTAACAGAACTCAGCAACTCAATCGTTGCCTATTGAGAGTTTCAACGTCTGGAGGGCAACGTAGCAGTGACCCATATCACCCTGAACAGTGACATCCGCCGGAGATGAGTAACCTCATAGGGGGTCGGGCGACGGGCGTCCACGTCGGTCCAGTCGAGCGACGCGGCCGCCGATGGTCCTCCAATATTTCGCAGTCACATCAACAGGTGACTGTGATCACTGCGCCTGACTTCCTCAGGAGCCACAATCTAGCCAATGAGGTGATGTATGCCGATACTCATGATTGCTCTAATCGCCTTGATGGTATTTGGCGTTATTGGCATCCTGCTTGCGTCCGCGGTGATCCTCGAAAATTCTTCGCACATTCACGCAGCCAAAGCCAGCATCGCGCACTCTGTTACCTCCGGCACTCCCCCATCCCCCAATCCGAAGCTCCAATAACCCGCGTGGCGACGACGCGGCGGCACAACATCCGTTTGCAGAGGAGAAGTCCCTATGAGCACGCTCGCCCCGGAAAAACAATTGGACAAACAATTAGATAAGAAACTGGATAAACAATCGGCCAAAAAAGCGGACCTCGCCGGCCCTGGAATCGGTGATTACAAGGAATTGGAAAAGATTCTGCCGCGCGGTTACCACTCCTTGCTGACTCCAAAAGAGACGCAGCAGGCCATCTTCCAGGTAAAGCGCTATCTCGCCGACAATCTGTGCAAGGAACTCAACCTGAATATGGTCGAAGTGCCGCTCATTGTAGATGTGGAGAGCGGCGTCAACGATATGCTCGATCGCGACGGCTCCCGCACCCCGATTCAATTTCACATCTCCAACGATCGCAATCTGCATCCCGTCGACGCGCAGGTGGTGCAAGCCGCGACCAAATGGAAACGCGTAGCGCTCAGGCAATTCGACTGCAAAGTCGGTGAAGGCATCTGCACCGACATGCGAGCCGTTCGCAAAGACTATTTCCTCGATCACGACCATTCCGCCTACGTCGACCAATGGGATTGGGAGCGAGTCATCACCGCCGAGCAGCGCAACCTGGAGTTTCTCAAGGCGATTGTCAGCAGAATCTGGAAAGTGATCGTAGGCGCGGAAAAGTTCGCGCAACTCCTGTTCCCGCAATTGATGGATAAAGCCTCGAGCTATCCGAATCTTCCGGAGAAATTGACCTTCCTGCACGCCGAAGAACTTCTGGAAATGTATCCAGACCTGCCCCGCAAGCAGCGCGAGACCGCCATCCTGCAAAAGTATCCTGCCGTCTTCATCATTGGCATTGGCTGGCCGTTGAAAGACGGCTATCCCCACGAAATGCGAGCCGCCGATTACGACGATTGGGTCACCGACACGCGCGATCAAACCGGCAAAGACACGCATGGCCTGAATGGCGACATCCTGGCGTGGAACTCCGTCACCCAGCGCCGCCATGAGCTGACGTCAATGGGCATCCGAGTCACGGCCGAGACCCTGAAACAACAGCTAACCATGTCCAAGCAACTGGACTTCATGCACCTGCCCTATCACCAGGCGATCCTGAAGAACGAGATACCGCTCTCGATCGGCGGAGGAATCGGCCAATCGCGCACATTAATGCTGTTGCTCCGCAAAGCCCATCTCGGAGAAGTCAGCGTAACCGTGTGGCCGAAGATCCTGAAGGAGATGTGCGCGGGCAAGAATATTTTCGTGCTGGAGTAAATTGGCTCCAGGAAAGAATCGAAGGTGGGACAGACCACAAGAGGTAGCGCCGCCGTCCCGGCGGCTGAAGGGCGTCCTCGCGCAGCGGACAAGATGCTCTCGCGCTAAGATTTCAGATAGTTCCCTACACCTCAAGCGGCAGCTTTAATCGGTACGTCGTACCCGTAAGATGCCTCTTCACCGCCGCCGCCAGCCGCCGTATCCCCTCACGTATGCGCTCCGGAGTTGCATTCGAAAAGTTCAATCGCATGTGGCGCGAGCCTTCGCGCCCATCGTTGGCATAGAAGGAATCACCCGGCACAAACGCAACATTCTGCTCGATCGCCGATTTGAAAATCGCCTGCATGTCCAGTCCCTCGGGTAGAGTAACCCAAAGAAACAGCCCGCCTTGGGGATGAGTCCAAGTGACTTCGGCAGGGAAGAACTCCTTCAGAGCCTCAAGCATGACGTCGCGCCGCTCGCGATACACTCGCCGAATCAACTTTACGTGCTGGTCAAGGAAGCCATCGCGCGCCACTTCATAAGCCACAAACTGAGTAAAGGTCGAAGTGTGCAGGTCGGCTCCCTGCTTCAGTTGCGTCAGCTTGCTGATCACTTCTGGAGGCGCAACAATCCATCCCAACCGAAGGCCGGGAGCCAGCGTCTTGGAAAACGTGCTTAGGTAAATGACGTTGCCAATCGAGTAGCCGTCATCGCGCCGCAGGTTCTCGCGGTCAAGCACGACCAGCGGCGGCAGGTGCTCGCCTTCATAGCGCAACTGGCCGTACGGGTCATCTTCGATAATCGGAATGCCAAATCGATCCGCCAGCAGCACCAGTTCATGCCGACGGATCTCCGACAGTGTAGTTCCCGCCGGATTCTGAAAGTTCGGCAGCACATACATGAACTTGGGCCCCGACCGCAGAGGCTCCTCCATCAAGTCGGTGCGCAGGCCGTCGTCGTCGATCGGAACCGGCACATAGTCCGCGCCATACACGTTGAAGGCCTGCAGCGCGCCCAGATAAGTCGGCGCTTCCAGCAGCACGCGATCTCCGCGATTGATAAACAGCTTGCCAATCAGATCAAGCGCCTGCTGCGAGCCGGAAGTGATCAAGACGTTCTCCACCTTAGCCTTGATCCCGTAGCGCGCCAGGTTGTTAGCGATCAGTTCGCGCAGCGGCGCGTAGCCTTCGGATTCCCCATACTGCAAGGCCAAAGCCGCCTGCTCGGTAAGCACCTTATGACAGGCCTCTTCAAAGCGCTTGACCGGGAAAACATCAGGGGCAGGGAGCCCGCCGCCAAAAGAAATCATTTCCGGGCGCTGGGTGACCTTCAACAACTCGCGGATTGCGGAACTGGTGATCCCTTTAGTGCGTAGTGCGTAACGAGCCGTCCATGCAGTCGACATTGCTGACCCTCTTCACATCTCAATGTTTGCCATCCCGAGCGGAGCGAGGCATGTGCATCTTGCGGCGAACTGCGGATCCCTCGCTTCGCTCGGGATGACAATTTGATGAAAGCTAGCGCTGATACGACACTTGGACTGGGCTCCGCCACGAACTCTAGGCGAAGCCGTCCGGCTGACTGACCGCGCCAATATGCGCCTGTTCATCGATAAACAGTCGCCCCGCGGTCAGCGCCTTGCGGTCAATCTCTAGCAGATCGACTTTCTTCACTTTGTCTTCCAGCACGCTCAATGCCGTCCCCGGAGCCAGGCACTCCGTCTCTTCGAGCAGCGCCCCCATCAGCACAATGTTGGCAGCCTTCGTGGAACCAAGTTTGTCGGCCATCTCCGCCGCCGGAATCGCAACTACCTGCTGTTCCGGCGCATAGAAGTCGGCAGGAACGCTGGCCCCGTTGTAAAGAATAATTCCCCCACTCACCACTTCGTGGGCAAACTTCCGCAGAGAGTACTCATTCATCGCCACCAGCACATCCGGATGCGAGATCAGCGGAGTCCCGATACGCTCTTTCGACAAGCACACATGGCAGTGCGCGCTGCCCGAACGCATCTCCGGCCCATAGGACGGCAGCCAGCTCACTTCCAACCCTTCCCGCATGCCCATCTCGATGAGCAACTGCCCCATCAGCAGCACGCCCTGTCCGCCGAAGCCCGCGATTTTGATCTTCACATCCTGGAAGTGATGCCCATTTTTCGCTTTGGAGGTATCACGCGCTCCCGCCTTCGGAGTAATCTCCAGCACATCGGCCACCGCCCGCTGTGGCGGTTCGTTGCCCACCGGAATTTCCGGCCGGCGATCGCGAAAAACATTCAGCGGAAAAGTTGGCGTCATCTTCTCCAGAACCCAACGCCGAGCTTCCACCGGATCCTTGCCCCAGATCGTAGGACAAGGCGAAAGAATTTCAACAAACGAAAAGCCCACGCCATCCCGCTGGATCTCGAGCGCCTTACGAATCGCGCGCCGAGCTTTCATGATGTTCTTATTATCCGAGAGCGCCACCCGTTCGATGTATGCCGGCGCCTCGAGCGTGGCCAGCAGTTCCGCCACATGGATAGGGAAGCCTTCGTTCGACGGCCGCCGCCCCCAAGGAGAAGTTGTGCTCTTCTGCCCAACCAGGGTCGTAGGCGCCATCTGTCCGCCCGTCATCCCGTAGATTCCGTTGTTGACGAAAAATACGGTGATCTTCTCCCCACGGTTAGCCGCATGCACGATCTCGGCGGTGCCGATGGCCGCCAGGTCTCCGTCTCCCTGATAGGAGATCACAATCTTATCTGGACAAGATCGCTTGATTCCCGTGGCCGAGGCGGGCGCGCGGCCGTGTGCCACCTGAACATTGCCCACGTCAAAATAGTAGTAAGCAAACACCGAGCAGCCCACCGGACTGACAAAGATCGTTTTGTCCTGCAGCCCCAGTTCCTGCAACGCTTCCGCAATCAGCTTGTGCGCCACTCCATGTCCGCAGCCTGGGCAGTAGTGCGTCTGGTGCTTCAGTTCTGACTTCCGCTCGTACAGGTCAAAGAACAGCGGAGACTTGGAGTGGACCGTGTCGTATCCGTCGTCGTTAGCTTTGAGATCGACCTTGAGGTCGACCTTAGGGCTCGCTTCGGATTTAATTTCCGGATCCACCGCGCTGATCACGCTCTCGTTTGCCATTGTCTTTATCCCCTTCGCACACGATCCTCGCCCTACCTGGCCTCAGACCTCGACCGCCATGCGCGTCAACACCTGTTCCTGCAGCTCCCGCACCGAAGGCACGTTGCCACCCACCCGGCCGTAGAACTCCACCGGCACCTTGCCGTTCAGCGCCAGCCGCACATCTTCCACCATTTGTCCGTTGCTCAATTCCACGACCAGCACCTTTTGCACCTTGCGCGCCGCCTGCACCAGTGCTTTTGAAGGATAGGGCCACAGCGTAATCGGCCGGAACAGCCCTGCTTTCACGCCGTCCTTGCGCAGCGCTTCCACCGTGGAAAGCAACACGCGAGACACAATGCCGTACCCCACCAGCAGCACGTCGGCGTCGTCAGTGTGGCAAACTTCCGAGCGCGGCTCGGCGGCTTGCGCGCGGATGTACTTGGCTTCCATTCGCCGCTGGTGCGCTTCCAACTCATCCGTTTCGAGATAAATCGAACTGATCAGATTAGCTCGCGTTTCCGGCGTACCCTTTACCGCCCACGGTTTTTCCGGCGGCTGAATCTCGCGATCCTCCAATTCGAGCGGCTCCATCATTTGTCCGACAAAGCCGTCGGTCAAAACCACTGCCGGATTGCGGTACTTGTCCGCCAGATCGAATGCCAGCATGGTGAGATCGGCCATCTCCTGCACCGAGGCCGGAGCCAGCACGATATTGCGGTAGTTGCCGTGGCCGCCGCCTTTCACCATGGCGAAATAGTCGCTCTGTTCGGGCGCGATGTTGCCCAAGCCGGGTCCGCCGCGCATTACATCTACTATCACGCACGGCAGTTCCGCGCCCGCCAGATAAGACATGCCTTCCTGCATGAGGCTGACGCCGGGGCCAGACGATCCAGTCATGACGCGCATTCCGGCCGCCGCTGCCCCATACACCATGTTGATGGAGGCGACTTCGCTCTCCGCTTGAATAAACGTTCCGCCGACCTGCGGGAAGTAGAGCGCCGCCGCCTCGGCGATTTCGCTGGCGGGAGTGATCGGATATCCGTAGTACGCGCGACACCCGGCCAGGATCGCGCCCTTTACCACTGCCACGTTTCCTTTACAGAGCTGCCGCATGTTCGCCTCCCAGCACCGGCGTCGCCGTCAACGCTTTTGCTTTCGCCTTGATGCGGTAGACCGTAATCGCCCCCGGCTCCGGACAGCAATAAAAGCAGATTCCGCAACCCGTGCAGTCAAGGCCCGTGTAGCGCGCCGGATGAAACCCGTAAACGCTCAACTCCGGCGCCAGCTCCAGGCACTTGGGCGGACACGATTCCACGCACAGCCCACAGCCCTTGCATTCCTCGACATCCACCGTGACCTTACCGCGCGCTTGTCCTGCCATGCTTCACCTCGCTACCGTTCACCGGCTACTACTGTCTGACCAGCTAAAGGCCGTTGCAGCCACCTGGTTTTCTCGCAAAATTCGTACAGCTCTTCCCGGAACTTGGGGTGTGCAATGTTGATCAACGCCTGCGCCCGTTCCCGTATGCTCTTGCCGTGCAGATACGCGACTCCGTATTCAGTCACCACGTAACGGATCAGCCCGCGCGAAGTAACCACTCCCGCGCCCGGGCTCAGCATGGGAACAATCCGCGAGATCGCGCCATCTTTGGCGACCGACGAAATCGCGATGATCGGCTTTCCGCCCTTGGAGCGCGAAGCCCCGCGCAGAAAGTCCACTTGTCCCCCAATGCCGCTATAGAACTGGCTTCCGATCGAATCGGAGCAGACCTGCCCGGTGAGATCAACCTGCAGCGCCGAGTTGATCGCCACCATGTTGTCGTTGCGTGCAATCAGCGCGGGATCGTTGGTGTAGGAAGTAGGGCGGAACTCGAAGATCGGATTGTTGTCGACGAAGTCGAACAGCTTCTTGGTGCCAATCGCAAATCCCAGCACAATTTTCCGCGCCTTAAAGGTCTTGCGCGCACCCGTGATCACGCCCGCTTCGATCAAAGGAATCACGCCGTCGGATACCAGTTCGCTGTGCACGCCGAGATCCTTGCGATCCATGAGAAACGGCAGCACCGCTCCCGGGATTCCGCCGATGCCCGTCTGCAGCACCGCTCCGTCATCGATTAAGCCAGCGACGTTGCGGGCGATCGCCCGGTGCATGTCGGTGATTTCCGGCTGCTTCATCGCGCACAGCGGACGCGACGAATCCACCACTGCATCCAGCTCCGTCACATGGATGAAGCTGTCTCCGTATGTACGCGGCATTTGATCGTTGATCTGCGCCACCACGTGATGGGCACACTTGGCCGCCGTCAGCGACGTATCCACGCCCACCCCAAAGCTGCAGAAGCCGTGCGAGTCCGGAGGAGAGAGTTCCAGCAATGCCACATCAATCGGCATGGCCCCGCTCTCAAACAGTTCTTCAATCTCGCTCAGGTAGATGGGCGTGTAGTCTGCCCGGCCATCGTTGATAGCCTCGCGTACATTGGCGCCGATGAACACCGCGTTATGCCGGAAATGCCCCGCCATCTCCTTAGCCACATAGGGAGCCGCTCCCATGGTCATCATGTGCACGACTTCCACGTCCTCGACAAACGGACCCCGGCGCATCAGCGCCTCTACCAGAGTCTCAGGTTCGGCGCATCCGGGCTGAATATAAACCCGCATTCCTGACTGCACACACTGCAGCGCCTCGTCTGCCGTTCGCAACTTTCTCTTGTAATCGAGCTCCCACGACATCGACATTCTTGCTCCCCCTGGCCCGTGTTACGAAACTCGGCGCGGCCCGAACCCGCTCCCCTTCCGGACAGACTTACCCCAGGGCGAAATCCTGCGCCCTGCTGCTCGCGCACACCCTGCCACTCTTAATTGGAAACCCTCTCCACCCCTAGGACCGTGACCGTGCGCAACCGGCATAGTGAGGTGCGTCACATCAGCTCCTATAGCTTAAGCCCCCACAAATCAAGCTCTTACCAAGTGCCTGGAGTCGTCAAATATTCCGTCGTCAAATATTCATGGATCGATTTCGCAGCCCGCCGTCCCGCGCCCATGGCCAGAATCACCGTCGCACTTCCGGTGACGATGTCCCCGCCCGCGAAAACCCCTTTTCGCGACGTGCGCTGCGTCGTCGGATCCGCTTCAATGTAATTTCGCTTGTTCGTCTTCAAACCCGGCGTAGTGCTCTGGACAATCGGATTGGCGCTGGTCCCAATCGCAATGACCGCCACCGCCAGAGGAATTTCGTATTCGGAGCCTTCAATCGGAACCGGACGCCGTCTCCCGGAAGCATCCGCTTCGCCCAAGGCCATCTTCTGGCAGCGTGCGCCGGCCAACCACCCCTTGCCGTCGTCGAGGAACTCGAGCGGTGCGGCCAGCACCTGGAATTCGATGCCTTCCTGCTGAGCGTGTTTCACTTCTTCCTTGCGCGCCGGCATCTCCGCCTCGCTGCGGCGATAGAGAATGAACGCCTTTCCCGCTCCCAGCCGCAACGCCGACCGGATCGCATCCAGCGCAGTGTTCCCGCCACCGATCACGGCCACATTCTTGCCCCGGAAATCCAGCATGGGCTCGTCGTACCTCGGGAACTCATAGGCGTGCATCAGGTTGATGCGCGTCAGGAATTCGTTCGCCGAATAGACGCCATTAAGATGCTCGCCGGGAATGCCCATGAACTGCGGCAGCCCTGCGCCGGTGCCGATAAACACCGCGTCGTAGCCTTCCTCCTCCATCAGTTCGTCGATGGTGACCGTGCGTCCCACGACTACGTCGGTCTCAAACTCCACGCCCATGGCGCGCATGTAATCGACTTGCTGAC
>DATFZT010000182.1:0-5508 GCA_035314185.1 Terriglobales bacterium | reverse complement strand
AAACCCCGCACCGGAAATCACCGCTTCATCGGGAATGTGGGGGTCGGGCTATGTGGCGGGAAGGCAAACGCTACCAAATTGGCTGGTTTTGAGGTACTGGTCGATAGCCACTGATCCGCGCGGCGCGATGCTTACCCCTACTAAGTTGGTGGCTAGGTGCCGGGCAGACAGTCTGGTTGGGGTAGTCTTCCGGAGATGACGAAGATGATCAAAAGTGAGCTGCTCAAGGACAAAGGCGTCCTGATCGTTTCGCCCGAGGGCCCCCTGGCAGCATCCGACTTTGAGCGCTTGGCTGAAGAGATCGATCCCTACATCGAGCAAAACGGCCGGCTTCACGGATTGATGGTCCATGCCGAATCGTTCCCGGGTTGGGCGGATTTTGCAGCGCTTCTTTCGCACCTCAAATTTGTGAAGGATCACCAATCGAAGATCGAGAAAGTCGCAGCGGTTTCAGATAGCGGTTTTCTTAGGATAATACCGAGTGTTGTCCGTCATTTCGTGAAAGCGGAGATCAAGCATTTCGATTATGATGATAAGGACAAGGCTCTTGAATGGCTTGTCAGTCGTTGATGGCTCAATCGCAGAGCTTTCAGAAGCTGTTCCTGGTAATCAGCGTTGCACCTCTCGGGCTGATCGGAGTCGTCATGGCGCTCTTGCCGACCGGGACGCCGATGGGCTTTGTCGCGATCCTCGGGGTTATCGCGTTGAGCGGCATGATCATCAGGAACTCCGTGATCCTGATCGATCAGATCGATATGGATCTCGCCAGGGGACTGCACCCGTGGGACGCGGTAATCGACGCCACGACCCACCGGTTACGTCCGATCGTGCTGACCGCAGCCGCCGCCTCTCTCGGCATGATCCCGATCGCGTCGGAATTCTTCTGGGGGCCGATGGCCTACGCGATCATCGGCGGCCTGTTTGTGGCGACGTTGCTGACCCTGCTCTTTTTACCTGCCCTTTATGTCGCGTGGTTCCGCATCAAGGAGCCGCGCAAGGAGCCCAAGCCGCGTCTCGGAGCGGGGGTGCCCGCTGCAGCCAAGTAGGACCACAACAGCGGTGTCGCCTCGCACCGATGCCGGAGTGGCATAGTCTGGTGTTGGGATCCTGGTGGTCACCGGTGGACGCCAGCTCTCAGAAGCTGATTTCCTGGCGCTCTACGAAGCCGCGGGCCTGAAGCTTACAAAGGTGATACCCACGACGAGCCCGGTCAGCATCATTGAAGGCATTCCCGCGTAACGGCTGCAATGCTGCAGACGCTGCTTGCTTGTCGGGTGCCGGTAGCGGTCGGCTCGGTTAGTGTTCCCTGAGCCAAGGATGGTGGTGTACTCTGTACGTGACTAATCCGGGGAATGTCGGTGGATACTGACTTCGCGGGGCCAACATTCGACCAGGTCGCGGCTTCTCTCTGTGCGGCAAGGCACGGGAACTGAATGCGAGCGGCGCTGCTCGAACCCCGGATTCTGATCCTTTGCCCCAAGTCGCGCGAGCGCTGCTGTCTGGCCATGGCTTTCATTTTTCGAAAGCCCAGAACCCCCTGTCAAATCACCAACTTCAACCTGTCCGGCTCCAGGGGGGCGCGCTCCAGTCCGCCTTGGACTCCGGTCGCCTTTTGGCAGATTTTGTTACGGAAGTCGGGGACCATTTGAAGGTGGTAGCTGACGCGATCTTTTGAAATTATCGCCCTTCAATGCGCTCCATCGGAAGCCTGGTTTTGACGCAGCGGCGCTAGGCGCATTGCCGGTAAGATGGCGCTGGTTCGCACCCATTCGTCATCAACATGGAAGCGACCATTAATTATGGTGGGTGTATCGGCGCCGGACGCGTCTGGCAGCATGATGGCCTTAAAACCACGCGTCGATGGATCGAATTCGATTCGTGCGTGCTCAAAGCCGATCCACGTACCAACCGCCGGGAACCAAGCTTTGAAAACGCTTTCCTTTGCGCTGAACAGGAGGATGTCCCATGGCATCTGCGGATCCGCATCTCGAATCCATGCCCGCTCGGGTTCGAGAGAAATCCGTTTGAATAAGTCGTCTGTCAGGGTCTGAATACGTTCGACGTCGATGCCGATTCCACGGATATGCGCCTGCCGGGCGGCGGTAGCGGCGCAGTACCCATCGCAATGAGTGATGCTGCCGCAAACGCTCAGTGGCCAGAGGGGCTCGCCCGCTGTGCCGCGCAGGATGGGTGCCGGCGCAATCCCCAGCTTCTGCAGAGCTTGGCGGGCGCATTCGCGACCCAGAGTAAAGTCCCGCCTGCGCTTGCCCGACACTGGACCGAGCATAGCCTCTTCCTCCGGCAGGAGCTCGGCTGCAGCGGTAGCAGGGAGTTCGGCCACGGCCGCGGTAGTGGGAACTAGCGACGCTATGGTGAAGATGTTCGGCATTCGACACTCGGATGGCAAGCCGTTTCGCGAAACTAGAGCGACAGTTGGCCAGCGCCTCTTGTGGTTGCTCGATCATTATCGCGCAGGCGTCGCCGTATTCAATTGTGGGCGGACCGCTCAATATTGCAAGGCTTTATAACTGCGTTGGACGGGCTTGTCGTGAGGCTCTTCGGTTGTAACTTCTCGTCCCAGAGAATGCGGTTCATCACGAGAATAAGTGGATAAGCTTCGCGGCTTTGCCAGCAGCGGTTCGGGAACGACCCGAGGACCGTGAGCAAAGATGATGGAGCTCTCGGTGCCGCCGGGTTAAGCGCAGGAAGCCGCAGCGGTGTCAGTGACTGATCTACAAGCGAATTCAGCGACGGGTCGGCGAAAAGACTCTAGCATCTTCGAGTGACTGAACCGCTGGCGGGCCACCCCCGCACGTGTACCATTAGTTGTTAGACACCCTGAGTTTCTAGGACCGACCGGACATTGCTATGATGAGGAGATGTGGCGGCTATCTGGGTCCTGCTCGTGTGCGAGATGGTTCAAGGGGCGAGATCGGGCACCAACTTTATAATGAGTTCGGAGCCGGCGAGCTGGATGGCATAAATTGCTAGAGTGTGCCGGCCGATGAAGCGCAGGGTGCCGGCTATTGCTTGTGGCGGTTGGATGCGGCTCGGGCCGCGCAGGAACAGACTAAGGCCAGCGGACAAAGCGCCGACGCCGAGAATGAAGGCGGCGAATGGGATCTGAGGAAGGGAGTATTCCCTTTGTTCCTGCCAGACGTAGACAACCGCGGCGACAAAGCAGGCCAGCAAGCGCATTAGACGCGCGTTCTCCGCCGTCGCGTGTGCAGGTGGTGTCGAGCTTTGGGCCGCGCTGTCCCCGGTAGCTGATCTGCTGTCGACATATATGCGTTGGTATAAGCCAAACAGGGCCCATAACCATCCCTCCGCGCCGTAATCGACAATCGTCACCGCTATCGGCAACACCGCGATAAGTGCTGAAACGAGGAGGGCGAATGCCGCCCAGCCGTGTCGTTGCACAAGGATTTGCACATAGGGACGTGCAAAGCGGATGAGTGCGAAGCTCAAAAGGATGTTCGGTGCCACCCAGGTCCAGTTGGCGTTCGAGCTTTCGAGTAGAGTCAAGATGATACCGAGCCAGATCCAGTGGAGCGGGACGGTTCGAGTCTGGGCGTAGCCCATGAGGAAGAAGAACGTCGGAGCCGCGGGGCGTCCAAAAACGCTCCACCAGCGGTCGTCATCCATGAAGAAATAGCCGAAGTGGTCAACCGCGACCAAGATGATTGCCGCGGTTTTCAGCCAGTCGGTGTTGTCAACGGTGTGAGGTGTGCCCGGATTCCGATGAGGTGTGCTCGTCGAACGCGTGGCGTCGCGCATTTCTGCGCTCAAACTATTACTCGTTGCGCGGTTTTTCGGCCGGTCCACGAACGGAGCCTTATCGTCTGTGCCGCGGCCGGCTATCGTTTCGAGTCATCTGAACCCGTGAGCCGCGTAAACTGATTCTCTTCGTCGATAGGTACCTTTCCTGGCAGTCCAAAACACTGTCGTCGCAGAGCGAGGGGGAGGAGGTTTGAACCGCTCACGGGCTGCGCGGGGCTCCCCTCGTAGGTGGCTGTGGGCATGTTCATCTCCTTAAGGACCAGGGATAACGGCAAGAGCGTTGTGTCCCGCTCAATCACCGCGCCGCCCATCACCGTGGCACCGAAGGATATGGCGCAGCCGTCTTGGATGTCGGTTCGCTTCACCTTCAGAATCATGTTCTCAAAGGTATGAAACTGCAGGAAGCCGTCGATAACACAATCGTTGCCGAAGCTCACCGCGTTCCAGTCGGAGCACTGCATTGGCCGCGTCACGATTGTCCGGTGGCCGATCTGACATCCCATCCATCGGAGGATAGCATTCGAGAGGATAGTCCCGGCGCAAAACTCCAGGGGCCCCCTGCACCAGACGAAGAAGCAGTCCTCCGAGAAGAAGTAGGCGAAGTGCCGCCAGGACCAGAAAGGCGTCGAGTCATCGGCTCCCCATTCGCTGCCGACGAGGGACTTCTTGATCGCGATGCAAAGCAGGACCAAGCTGACTTCTCCGAGCACCAAAGCAAAGACCGCGCTGGCGATCGGGGGTCCGCCCAATCGCAACAAACAAATGTACAGAATCGTGAAGATGAGCCCCTCGGTGATGCCCAGTATGCCGACGCTGAAGAGGTCGTTGAGGAAGACCCGGGTCAAGAAGAGGGGAAAGTCCGGCAGTCTGTGGGTTTCATTCTCCGCCTCAAATGAGGCGCTCGCAAATTTCACGGGCGGGTTTCCCGCCACCGTGATTGGCTCGCCGCGCCGCGACCGCATCTGTCGCCGGAACTGTATATCATTGCCCGGCGTGGAGACGCCCAGGAGGAAGTTGGATGGGAAATGCCCGTACTCTGCCACGCAGTTGTTACCGCTGAAGAAATTCCGGGGCATGTCGAGCTGGCGCAGCTTGAGGTGCTCGGCGCCACAGTCGAGCATGTTCGTGAAACATCCATTCGACCAGAACACCTGGGAGTCGACGGTAGCAAGCTCCGGGACGAGGTTGAACAGGAGGTCGCACTCCGAGGCACCTAACCGCGGGAAGCGCATGCCAGCGAGCGCGCGCAGGTACTGCCCAGTGATGGTCCAGGTCCACCGTCTCTGAACAGCGTTCATTATTTTTATTCTGTACATGAGGAGAGCGCCCCTGAGCCCGCGCGAGGGGTACAGCCCCGGCGAAGCGGCCGTGCAACGGATGAAGAGGCAGTCCAACAAAGAGGTTACGACGACAATAACCCAGGTGGTGATGAACGCGTAGAGGATCAGGTGCCAGACGATCTCGAACAGCGGCACCGCGCTGAAATATCCCTCGGAAAGCTCCGCCTCTTCAGCGGGTATGAGCGCGCGGGCGAACCACACGATCGCGGCGGTGGGTACCACCCTGAGCCAGAAGAATATGACAACCTGCATGACGACGTTGAGGGTCTCCAGTAACCAGATTGGATGCGCGTACTGGCAGACATTCGCCGTGCGCTTCAGCTCCGTGCAACGGCCGCTGAGGCGCGCGGGAGCTCCTTCCCACATCTCCTGCGAACCCACGTCGCTG